>MENC01000308.1 GCA_001768155.1 Bacteroidetes bacterium GWA2_30_7 | reverse complement strand
TTTTCGCAAATCATGCAGCAAAATATTTTAATATTGGCAAAATTACAAAAGAACAAATTGAAGATTATGCAAAACGAAAAAATATGCCTTTGGCAGAAGTTGAGAAGTGGCTGAATAATAATTTGGAGTATAAGTAAATTTAAATCGCAGTTATTTTTATTCCGATTAAAGTTACATCATCCAATTATTTCGTAAATTTAAAAATTAATAGTTCGATGATTTTTTGTAAGATTCTGAAAATAAGCATTTTCAATTGTCACGAACTTTGGTTGTTGCGATGCACTGAGCTGAGTCGAAGTGAGCCAGTCGAAACACAGGTCGTGGAATTGATTAACTAGCACAAATTCAGGACTTTAGCCCTTTTATAAAAATGGATAATGAAAAAATATACTGAACTATTGTAAAAATAAAACAATAATAAAAACTAACGCTTTAAAAGAACCTTAAATTAAAGTCTTTGTTTTGTTAATTAATTCAATAAAATATGGATTTGAAGTGATTTATTGGTTAATAAATCAACAAGTTTTTAAAACAAATCGAACTTGCTTAAAACTAAAGTCTTATCCCCATTAAAGTTACGTCATCTAATTGCTCTTCATTCCCAATCCAGCCCACCAGCGTAGATTCTAAAATTTCTTTTTGTTTATACATTGGTAAATTGTAATTATCAGCTAATAATTGTTTTAGATTCTTAGACATAAATTTTTTCCCTTTTGGTCCACCAATAGCATCTTCGTAACCATCGGTCATTAAATATATTATATCGTCTTTATGCAATTGTAATTCGTGATTGGTAAAATTATTCATGATATCGTAAATGGCAATTGGCATTTTGTCGGGTTTTATTTCCTGTAACACAAACCTCTGGTTTGTAGTTTCTGTATCATGAACCACTGGTTTGACTAACAATCCAGAGGATTGTGTTACAGCACTCTCGCCCAGAGATGCCACCTTTTCAAAAGGAGGCATCTCTTTGCTGCTACGAATGAGCCAAAGCGGATTATTCGCTCCTGCCCATTGAGCGTTGAAAGATTGATTATTGTTTATTGACGATTGATTATTATCTGCTTTGTTCTCACGTTCTCCTTGTCTCACTTTCTCACCTTCTTCTTCATTTGAATCTTGGAATTTGGTACTTGAGGCTTGGGTCTTTATTGCAATGAGGCTCATATCCATTCCGTCTTTTTGCTCCTCGTTTCTTCCAGTTTGGCTAAGAGCATCAATAACGGATATTCGTAAAAGATTTAGAACTTGATTTGCCTGATTTACTTCATTTTTACGAACTATTTCATTTAAAAAACTTATTCCAAGCATACTCATAAATGCACCTGGAACACCATGCCCGGTACAATCAGCAACTGCAACAATAATACTGTCATTTACTTTTGTTACCCAATAAAAATCTCCACTTACAATATCTTTAGGTTTAAATAAAATAAAATAATCGTTCAGGTTGTTATTAAGAATTATATCCGAAGGCAAAACAGCTTGTTGAATATATTTTGCATAGTTTATACTATCAGTGATTTTTGTATTTACAACTTCTAATATTTTATTCTGTCCATTAAGTATATCTCGTTGTGCTTCAATCTCGTCTCGTTGTGTAGAAATTTCTTCGTTTGCTTGTTCAAGCGATTTGTTTTGTGACAAAATAATTTCATTTGATTTTTTCTTTTGTCTATAACTACGGAAAATGATTAATGCTAGTAAAATCATTAAAATAAAACCGGCAGAAGTACCATAAATAACAAATTGCTTTTTATTTATTTCAAGGTCTTTTTGGTCGAGTTTAAGTTTTTGAATTTCAATTTGTTTTTGCTTTTTTTCGGTTTCAAACTGAGTTTGCATTTCTGCCATTTGCTTCGATTTTTCTTCGTTAAAAATAGAATCTTTTAACAATACAGATTGATTATAATATTCCAAAGAAGATTTATAGTCTTTTTTCTTATAGTATAAATTTGATAAATATCTGTAAGCATATCTTAAATAATTTTTCGACCCAATTTCTTTTGAATATGTTTCTGCTTTTTTGAGAAATTCTTCGGCTTTTTCAAAATTTTTCATATCTAAATAACAAGAGCCGGCATTAATAAAAACAAGAGCCAGAGCATCTTTATTGTTCTCAACCAATGCAATATCATAGGCTTTTAAAAGATATTTTATTGCTTCATTTAATTCCTTTTTGCCCTGATAAACATTTCCAATATTTATAAATGCGTTAGTAGTTCCATCTTTATCGCCTAGCTTTTCAGATAAAATTGCTCCATTCTTATAATATTCAAGAGCTTTATCAGAATCTCCCTTATTGTCGTAGATAAGACCAATATTTCCAATAGTTTTTGCAGCACTTACTTCATCACCTAATTCTTTTGCAATTTTTAAATCTCTGAAATAAAATTCTAAAGCCCCATCAAGATTATCTTGCATCCAATAGACATTTCCAATATTATTACAAACAGAGCCAATTTCTTTCTGATTATTAAGCTCTTCATTAATTTTTAGAGCCTTAAAATAATATTCTAAAGCATCGTTATAATCGCTTTTATAATAGTGCGTTACACCTAAAGTATGATAACATCTTGCCAATAAACTTCTATTACTATTACTTTGTGCCATATTAAGAGCTTTTCGGGCATATTGCATCGAAGTATCGGTATTTGAGCCAGCATAAAGACCCGAAAGTTTAATTAAAGATTCAATTTTAAGACTATCGTTGTTTGCATTTTTTAATTGAGCTTTAAACTCATTAATTTTACTATAGTCTTGCGAAAACGCTTCAAATATTATTGATAATAAAAGTAATACGCAAATTGATAAGCAATTAAGGATTGAATATTTTAGATATAATTTAGGTGTTTTCATACTTTATCAAACCTAATGATTTTTTTCGGAAACACAAATTGTAAATTTTTTGAAATTTTTCGCTTTAAATTTTTATCTCCCAACAAATCGCTATATTTTTAAGCAAAAAATAAGTTGAGTCTCTTACCGCAGAATCAAAACAATGAAAGACATACTAACATTACTCCTAATTTCAATTTCATACTTCGTTTCTGCACAAGTAGATTCGATTACTAAACCACATGTATATAGCTTTGTGCTTCAAGATTCGCCTTCGCAACTTTTTACAATGAGGCAAACTAATCAGAGTTATTTGTCGGGTTATCGATTGTTTGCCAGAGGCTTATATGCTTCGTGTAAAAACGAACACACAGCCGATTTAATTCAGGCAGGATTACATGTTTTGCTATTTATGCCACTCACTCACGAAGAAGGACACCGTTCAATTTTGACAGCAAATAATATTGGTTCAATTTCGCAGCCATATATTAATAAATACGGTGCTGCTTATGTAAAAGGAGTTACAGATAAAACCTTAAAAGATTTAAGAGATAATGACCTTCCAACATATATTAGAATTCATACAGGTGGCTTAGAATCAGACTATATGCTTACAAAAAGAGTTGAGGCTATTGGTAGTTTTGAACAAGATGAGTTCAGAAATTATAAATGGGAATATTGGGTACGAAAATTTGCTATTTTGCAATATTATGTAACCGGACTTTTTAAGTATAATGTTGATTTAAAAGAAGAAACAAACGAGCTTGACCGCGATATTGTTGGCTACGACACTTATGGAGCAATCAGACATTTGCATCGTCCGTCAATGGATTTTTATCGCTATACCAAATATTCTGACCTTACAAGCGAAGAAAAAAACTATGTAAAAAAAACAGGATATTTATCTTTATTAAATATTTTTAATCCTTTGATGTTTGGAAAACCAAATTTCAAACTAAGCGAAAATACTCGAATAAATGTTGGAATGGGGTACACAATGGCACCTTTTGGCGATTTTGTCGATGAAAATATCTGGTTAAAATATAAAGATTTAAACTTTGGTATTTATGCTCGTCAATTTCAAAACAGAAATAATTTGTTCAGTGGTTTTGGAGTTAGCATAAACGAATTTCATCTAATCGAAAAAGTATCAATAAGTATAACAAGTCATTTTTGGCAACAACCAGATAATTTGGATTTTAACACATCCAATTATTTCAATGGAGGAGCTATTGATAGCGATTTAAGATATTTTTTCATGAGCAAACGCAACAATGGAATTACGGGATTTTCAATTGATTTTGGTTTTATTTACAAGACAAAAGGATTTCTGCCTGAAGAATTGTATCTTGGAGAACATTTAGGTTTTAGAATTGGAACAAGTTTGTTGTTATAAATACTTCGGTAATTATCAATTTAATAAATACATTTTGATTAGATAATATAACACTTAGGTAATAATTTGTAAAACATTGAAATTCAAAGAATAAACCGCAATGACGCTAAGTCGCAAAGATTTATATACTAATACATTGCGTCTCTGCGTCTTTGCGGTAAAAGAAATCGGAGGACACTAAGTCGCAAAGGTTTAAATATCAAAATATTGCGTCTCTGCGTCTTTGCGGTAAAAAAATCGAACTATTGATAATATAAACATTTAAAAAGTAAAAAAATGAATGAAACAACATTAATAACTACAAGTAATGCCTTAGAAGGCTACAGAGTTAAAAAGCAATTAGGCTTGGTTCGTGGAATCACAGTAAGGTCAAGAAGTATAGTCGGAAATATTGCAGGCGGTTTTATGACAATATTTGGTGGCAAAAGTGCCATTTATACAGAGTTATGCGAAAAAGCCCGTGAAGAAGCATTACAATTAATGATTAAGCATGGTCAGGAAATGGGATGCAATGCAATTATTAATATGCGTTACGATGCAAACGAAGTAATGAGCGGACTTACAGAAGTTTTAGCTTATGGAACGGCTGTGGTTGTTGAGCCAATTAATTAGTGTCCATCCAGAATGTCTAAAAAAACAAATTCAATAGAACACTGATGACACGGATACGACTGATTTACACTGTTTTTTACCTGTGAATATCCGTAAAAATCCGTGTTATTCGTGTTCTATTATTACTTTACGGACAAACACTAATTAGAAAGCCCCAAATTTCAAATCCCAAGAACAACAATTTAGATAAGAAGATTTTCTGCCAAACTATTAATAATCAATTTTATGACATTAAATTTATTCAAATTATAACGCTACAAATGCTTCCAGAAACATACACACATCCAAAAATAAAAATCAGTTTACATCCTCGAAACAAGCATCGTGAACGCTATGATTTTAAGATGCTTATTGTTTCTTGTCCCGAACTTTCACAATTTGTAATAACTAATAAATTTGGAGATGAGTCGATAGATTTTTTTAATCCAATAGCAGTAAAAATGCTGAATAAAGTACTTTTGAAGCATTATTATGACATTGAATATTGGGAAATTCCACATAACTATCTATGTCCGTCAATACCGGGCAGAGCCGATTATATTCACTATATGGCTGATTTGTTAGGGAGCAAAAACAATGGAAAAATTCCAACAGGACACAAAATTAAATGTCTTGATATAGGAGTTGGAGCAAATTGTATTTATCCAATTATTGGAAATAAAGAATATGACTGGTCGTTTATTGGCTCCGAAACCAATAAAATTTCAATTGAATCTGCAAATAAAATAATAGAATTAAATCCAGCCTTAAAAGGAAATATTGAATTAAGATTTCAGAATAATCCGAAAGACATTTTTCGGGGAATTATTCAAAAAAACGACTTTTTTGATTTATCAATATGCAATCCTCCATTTCATTCATCTCCGGAAGAAGCTCTGTCTGGCTCAATACGAAAAATAAGAAATCTCAAAAATAAAAAAACTACGACTCCAAACCTTAATTTTGGAGGACAGAATAATGAGCTATGGTGCGATGGAGGTGAAGAAAAATTTGTTTGCGATATGGTTTTTCAGAGCAAGAAATTTGCAAATTCTTGTTTTTGGTTTACGACTTTGGTTTCAAAACAATCGAATCTTAGACGTATTTATACAGCGCTTAATAAAGTCGAAGCACTTGAAATAAAAACGATTCCAATGAGTCAGGGAAACAAAATAAGCCGAATAGTTGCTTGGACTTTTATTGATAAGGTCGTGTAGAAAACTTTAGTGCTACCAAATCCAAATTATCTTCATGTGTTTATATTTTAGTTAGCAGCTCATTTTCAAAGAGTTTGACGCTTGACGTTTGTCGTCATTGCGAGGCACGAAGCAATCTGTTGTAGGTTGGTAGAGATTGACTTCGTCGAGCTAAAGCGCAATGACGGAAATAATCATTCTCTAGTGTATCTTTTTTTAGTCGTGAATGTTTCATTTAATTATCTTTGTCGCCATTTTAAATTTAAAAATCATCAATGATTTCAGTTGAAGAACTTACAGTAGAGTTTGGTGGAACCACACTTTTTAAAGACATTACTTTTGCAATAAACGAAAAAGATCGCATCGCACTGATGGGAAAAAACGGTGCCGGAAAATCAACTTTGTTGAAAATTTTGGCAGGAGTTCAAAATCCTACTTCCGGTCGTGTTTCTGCTCCAAAAGACGCAATAATTGCATATCTGCCTCAACATCTAATGGTTGAAAATAATCTTACAGTGTTTGAGGAAGCATCGCAGGCATTTGTGGAAGTTCTTAAAATGCAGAAAGAAATTGATGAACTAAACAATCAGCTTACAATTCGCACCGATTACGATTCGACAGAGTATTACGAAATTATCGAAAAAGTTTCGTCACTTAGCGAAAAGTTTTACAGCTTGGGCGATATAAATTTTGATGCCGAAGTAGAAAAAATATTATTGGGACTAGGCTTCGAGCGAAAAGATTTTCAGAGACATACGGGTGAATTTAGCGGTGGTTGGCGTATGCGTATTGAACTTGCCAAAATTCTTCTTCAGAATCCTGACCTGATTTTGCTTGATGAGCCAACAAATCACCTTGATATTGAATCTGTTCAATGGCTTGAAAATTTTCTTATAACAAGTGCGAAAGCTGTAATTATTATTTCACACGACCGTGCATTTGTTGACAATATTACAACCCGTACTATTGAAGTTACAATGGGGCGTATTTACGATTACAAAGTAAATTACTCATCATATCTGGAGCTACGAAAAGAACGTCGTGAACAACAGCAAAAAGCACTTGAAGAACAACAAAAAATGATTGCCGAAAATCAGGAGTTTATTGATAGATTTCGGGGAACTTTTTCAAAAACAAATCAGGTTCAATCACGAGTGAGAATGCTCGAAAAAGTTGAATTACTTGAAGTTGACGAAATTGATGTATCTCATCTTAAATTACGATTTCCACCTTCGCAACGTTCGGGAAGTTTTCCGGTTATTGCCGAAGATGTTTCAAAAAAATATGATGATAATCTGATATTTGAAGAAGCGTCATTTTCTATACAGCGCGGCGAAAAAGTTGCTTTTGTAGGGAGAAACGGCGAAGGAAAATCTACAATGATTAAAGCCATTATGGGAGAAATAATACATGGCGGAAAAATAACGTTGGGTCATAATACTTTAATTGGATATTTTGCTCAAAACGAGGCATCTTTATTAAACGAAAGTTTGTCTGTTTTTCAAACAATCGACGATGTAGCAAAAGGCGACATTAGAACAAAAATTAGAGATATTTTAGGAGCTTTTATGTTTGGAAAAGACGATTGGGACAAAAAAGTAAAAGTGCTTTCGGGTGGTGAACGTACTCGTTTAGCAATGATAAAATTATTGCTCGAACCTGTAAATCTCCTAATACTCGATGAGCCTACAAATCATCTTGATATGCGTACAAAAGACATTCTGAAACAAGCCCTTATGGACTTTGACGGAACTCTTATTTTGGTTTCACACGACAGAGATTTCCTCGATGGTATGGTTAGCAAAGTGTTTGAATTTGGAAACAAACGTGTAAAAGAACATTTTGAAGGAATACGTGAATTTTTGGAACGCAAAAAAATGGAACATTTAAGGGAGTTGGAGATTAAAAAATAATTAAAATTTATTGTAACTATTCAGCAGTTTTTTTTACCACAGATTTTAAACCGCCAAAAGCGGTTTTTTCTGTGAAAATAAATAATAAATTAAGTTCATTTTCTGCGTTAATCTGTGTAATCTTCCGAAAAATCGGAATAAGTTGTGGCATAAATATTTGTTTTTTAATATTTTAAATCTGTTGTGTAGTTACTAATTTGTTTTTAACAATTAAAGTTATAAGTTTGTAATAATAAAAATATTAAATCATGGAAAATCAAATCGAAAATCAATCAGGAAGTGTAAAATTAAGACCTGCACCAAAATCAATTGCAGCAATGGTGCTAGGAATTTCTTCATTAGGTTCTAGTATTATTTATGGAATTTTTGGAATACCCTGTGGTATTTTGGCAATAATTTTTGCAGTAAAAGCCCGAAATGCTTATGAAAAAAATCCTTCAATCTACACACCCGGTTCACAAAAAATGATTAAAACCGGAATGATTACAGGAATAATCGGGCTTATTTTATCGGTAATAATTTTAGTAGCTGTTATTTTCTTTTTTGTTTGGATTTTCAATCAAAGTAGTCATTATAACGATTACGATTATTCTAACTACTCTGATGATTTAAATATTAAGTTGCAATACATAAAGCTATTTTTATAAAATTAGAACACTACTAACCGACTAAATTTTTGTAATTGCCGAATGCTGAAAAAATAGATTAGGCATATAAATTTTTAGATTTTGGAAACGCAAGTTAGTAAAAACAATTTATTGTTAAACAGTCTGATAAATGTTTGCCCATTTGCAGAACCTTCAGATAATTGTATTTTAAAACCCTATCGAAATGGTGGTTATAAAAATTCAAAACAATTTACTAAATCTGAAGCTTCTCAAATAATGATTTCTCACAACAATTGTGTCAACAAAAGAAATTTAAAAATTTCATTTGATTTCCTCCCATCTGTTGATGAAAAATTAACAGAAAGAGAAAAAACAGTAGCTGAATTTATTCTCAATTATTATGATGATAAAAGAATAGCTGATGAATTAAATATATCACAACATACAGCTAATAATCATCGTAAAAATATTTACCGAAAATTAAAAGTAACTAATGTTCTGAAACTATTTAAAATGTTCGGTAAGTTTAAAAAAAATTAAAATTGTTGAAAAAATCTGACGTATTTATTTTCATATTTTTCAAAATATTAAATCCAAAATTCCATCAAAACATCTTTCAATTGCTTATACAGCCTACAAATTATCGCTTTTTAAAAATAAATGAAAAATGACGAATTTTCGTCATTGACAAACTACATTTTACCCATTATCTTTAACAATCTTTTTTTTAACACTATAAAATTATTTATGCAAACAATTTTATTTGTAATTTAGGGAAATTAAAAATTTTTAAATATTTACTTAACTTTTAAAACTCAACAATATGAAAACTCTAATCTACACCTCACTTTTAATAGCCCTCTTCGCTATTACCACAAAGTCCCAAATCGTTTACACCGATGTTGACCCAGATACTACTATTGTAATACCCAGCACTGTACCATGTGATGGTTGCGATAGTTCCCATTACTATTATTTTGACCTTAATCACGACGATACTCTTGATTTTTACCTTATAGCAAAACATTATCAGATCTACGAAGGTGGTTGGTACGACCAATATTTGACTTGGTTAGCAACACTTAATAACAACAAAAGTGCTTGGGGCTATCATGTAGAAAACGATACAATTGGTGATAATCTGTATTGGCAAGGCCATACAGACATAAGCCAAGGTGGGGCATGGCCTCTCCCACCATGTG
Source organism: Bacteroidetes bacterium GWA2_30_7 (assembly GCA_001768155.1). GTDB lineage: Bacteria > Bacteroidota > Bacteroidia > Bacteroidales > GWF2-33-38 > GWA2-31-9. Next base: position 1,253 of record MENC01000308.1, on the reverse strand, counting down.
AAGGTTATGCTGGTTTAAAACTAATAAAAAACAATCAAATCTATTATGGTTGGGTAAGAATGGAATTGTTTAACTGGGGTATTATTATAAAAGATTATGCTTTCAATTCAGAAGCAGAGCTACCCATTTTAGGAGGACAAATCACAGGTTTAGAAAATGTTTTTGATACAAGCAATGTTAATATATACTTAAATCAAAATATATTAAATGTTGATTTTATAAACAATTCTATATATTCAGGAACTATTACAATATATAATGTTTCAGGTCAGCAAATAAAAAACATTAATATTTCAGGGAATCATAACATTATTGATATGAGCAACTTTAATACAGGCACTTATATTATTAAAGTTGACAACAATAATTCGGTATATTCAAAATCAATTATAATCGAATAATATTATGAGAATAATTACAATAATAATTATAGCTATTGCATTGTTTTGTAATAGCTATAGCCAGACTTTAGAACCTATCTACATTAAAAATAATAAATTCTACGAAGGTTGCAACGAATTCTATCCCAAAGCATTAGTCTATAATATTGATATAATTGATCGTAATGCTAAAAACTGGGTTGGTCCCCGCCGCAATTATTTCGATTCTACATTCGTTACCGGCGATACAGCTCAATATGGCACTAAGATGGGAATAAAATATATCCGTCAGCACTTCCAGACCATTAAATCGCTTGGTTTTAACATAGTTAAATTATCAGGCTTTCATGTTTATTACAAAAACGACACTTTAGTAGGTTTGTATGGTCGCAAAATTTTCGGCTTATGGCATGGTGAGCCTTTCTATAAAGAGCAATTCCGATTAATTGCTCAGGTGCTTGATGTGGCAAGAGAAGAAGGACTACGGGTAATGATGGCTTTGGGCGGTTCAAATTGCGACCGTATAAATGCTAAATATACAGAATATCTTGAGCTTATATCCGAATATTTTAAAGACAATCCCACCCTTATATCATACGATATTGCCAGCGAAGCCATATATTCAATAACCAATCAGTACGATAAACCTGCAATTCGCGATATGTCGCTCGTTTGGTACAATGCCGTAAAATCGCATTGCAACCAGCTTGTATCCATCGGAATGTGGGGCTCTCGCGAAACTGTTCAGTGGGATATTAAACTGCTTGCCTGCGATTTTATGAACTACCATTATTATACAATTGGTTCAGACCCAAACCTTTTTCAAATCAGGCGAGAACTTCAGTGGCTCGGCAATACTATTACAATACCATG
>MENC01000307.1:18823-19041 GCA_001768155.1 Bacteroidetes bacterium GWA2_30_7 | reverse complement strand
TTCTTGAATTCGTATGCTTTTTCAAAATTTTTGACATTTGAATATGTTTTTGCAAGGTCTTGATATGCTTGTTGTTTATTATAATAATTGTTGGTTTCTTTGGATATTTTTAAAGCTTCAAATAAAAATGGAAATGCATCATTATATTTTTTCAAAGAATTATAAGTCATGCCAATATTCAAAAGTGCTTTAGTAATACCTGATTTATCGTCTAATTC
>MENC01000307.1:7838-18815 GCA_001768155.1 Bacteroidetes bacterium GWA2_30_7 | reverse complement strand
TTATTAACGCTTTTTTATAAAATTCCATCTCCTTTTCATAATTTTTTTCTTTTCCATATATTATTGCAATTTGATGTAGAGTATTTGAAATACCAAAACGGTCGTTAAGTTCCTCTTTTAATTTTAAAGAGCGATTAAAGCATTCCATTGCACGAGTTTTCACGGTATCAATATCATCATAAATCCCACCAAGTGAATTAAGTGTATTGGCAATTCCTCTTTTATTGTTTATTTTTTCAAATATTAATAATGCTTTGTCAAGATAAGCTAATGCATCCTTATTAGATTTCATTTCCATATAAGTATTTCCTACATTGGCATAAGCATTTGCAAGCCCTAATGAATCGGGAATTTTTTCGCAAATTGGCAATGTTTTAAAATAATATTCCAAAGCTTTGTCATAAATCCCCTGATAATAAAAGTTAAGTCCAATATTGTTATATCCTTTTTGAATTATATTATCATCTTTATATTCTAATCCTTTTGCCAAAGCCTTTGAATAATAAAACATTGCACTATCATATCTTCCGGTAGTGCTAAAAATTATTCCAATAAGATTATTACATTTGGCTTCATCTTTATAACGTTCAAGTTTCTTTGCTAATACAAGTGCATCCTTTATAATTTCTAACGATTGTTCTGGATATGTTCTGAAAGATTCCCAGGTTACATCCATCATTTGTTTTAACTTAACGGTATCCGAAACATTTTGATTGATAAGTGATTTTAAGCTATCAAGGTTATCTTGTTGTGCAAAAGAAACAGTAATAAATATGAAAAAGTTAATAAATAATAGATTGATTTTGTTCATTGTGAAAACCTAAAAGATTTATTTTGATAAATGTATACGGTTTTTGCTTAAAATCAAAACAACTATTCTATACTACTGATAAAGAGCAATGAATTAAATAAAAGTAATTTACTCGTTATTTTTTTCAGGAACATCTTTTGGTTGTTCGGGTATTAATCTTTGCAGAGTTATATTCTTAAAAATGTCTTCGATTCGTAATTTTTTGGACATATCAATTTCGTCAACAAAGTTTTGAAAACCTTCAGATTCAACTACCATTTTATACTTTCTTTTAGGTAACAATACTAAAAGATATTTTCCATTTTCGGTATTTGTGCGATAAATTCCCAAAACTTCATTAGTTTGAAAATCAATTATTGAAATAGTAACTTTAACTATTGAAAAAACAGGGTCGTTTGTAGTAACTGTACCACGTAATACAATATAGTTTGATGGATGGTCTAGTAAATCTACAGAATAAATGTCTGTTTCGCCTATACCACCTTTTCTGTTCGACGAAAAATAACCTCTTTTTCCGTCAGGAGTTGCTACATAATAAATGTCATCTTTCACGCTATTAAGCGGATAACCAATATTTTCTGGTGCAGACCAGGTACCATCTACATTTAAGGTAGTTTTAAAAATATCGTAACTACCCATTCCTCGATGTCCTTTTGAACTGAAAAATAATGTTTTTCCGTCGGGATGTATAAATGGTGCATCTTCATCATAAGGTGTATTAATAACTGAGCCTAAATTTTCGGCAAGGCTCCAGTCGCAATTTGGTAATTTTGTTACTCGATAAATATCTTTTCCACCAAAGCCGCCTTCTCTGTTACTTGATATATAGATGTAATTATTATCTGGTGTTATACTTGCACTTGGAGTCCATGAGTTTTTAGAATTAATATCTGCTTTTATTTTTTCAGGAACAGACCATTTGCCTTCAATATTTTTTGATAAATAAATATCTCCTCCTGTTAAATCTGCATTTGTTCTATAAGTATATAATTCTTGACCATCTGATGAAATAGTAACACAAGCATCGTGTAGCTTCGTATTAACTGGTTCGGCTAAAAGTACGGGCGATGACCATTTCCCTAACTTATTATACGACACATATATATCTTCATAAAATTCGCCCAAAGGGTCTTTTAAATCGCTTGTCCCTCCACTTCTTCTTGAAGTGAAAAACATCATTGATTCATCTGGTAATAAAACCGGGGCATAATCTTGAAAAGTAGTATTTATACTATCACCCAATATCTGAAAATTTACACTTATTTTACTATTAATCATTTCTTTTGCGTAAATACTTTTGTTCATGTAATAATCTATTTCATTGTTAGAATATTTTTTTATTCCGTCCCAATTTTTATATTTTTTAAAGTAGTCTATTGAAATATCAAATTGTTCATTATCATGATTTAACAATCCTAGATAAAACCAAGAATCTTTATATTCTAATTGAGATTTTTCAAAATATTTATACGACTCTTGTTTATCACGTTTTGTGTTATAAATACAAATTGCAGTTTTATAAGTAGCTTCAATGTTAGTACTGTCGAGCTTTAGAATGTCTAATAAAACAGGTAAAGCCAAATGAAAATTATCGTATTGATAATAATATTTTACTTCTTCAAATTTAGCTTTAATTTGTTTTTTAATGTCCTTATTTTGAGCAAAAAGCATAGTTGTGCTGACGAGCATAACTAATATTATTAAATAATTTTTCATAACTAATATTTTATATTTTATTTCGTTCTACCATAATATCGTTCCTACGGAACTACTTTGTTCAAAATTAAAAAAAATTAATGATTATTTCTTAAAACAAATTGAACTTACCTTAATTCTAAATTTTTATTAGTAGAGTTTTATCTGAAAAAAAAATTATTTAACGCCAAGCATTTTGTTATAATCAGAAGTGTTTTTCATTAATTCAACAGCTTTTAAGTAAGCTTCATTTTTAATATTCATTATTTCATAAAACTCACTAGAGTCCCATAAATCTCGTGCTAATAGTGCTTTAAGCTGTGTACGAATATCTTCTTTTGATTTGTTATATTCTTCTTTATTCATGGGTAGTTTTTCTTTTTCTGCAAATGCGGTTAATTCGTCAAGTAATTTATCAGAAACCATATAATTGTCTCTATATTTTGCAAATTCTGGATGTTCTACCGATAATGCTTTTCTATTTTCATCTATATATGTTAAAACAAATTTGTTTAAAATACCTTTTCGAACTAAATCTCTGTAATATGAAGAGTAATTTGATGTGTCAATAGGTATGAAAAAATCTGGCATAATTCCACCTCCGCCATATACGTTTCTTTTTAGAATCAATGTTTTAAACTTTAATGAATCGGGAAAATGAATGCTATCTTCATTTGATAATTCGCCATGATTATATCTGTTAATAATATCTTTTGAATATTCGTTATAGCCACCTTCATAGTCTTTTTGAATTAAACGTCCGGTAGGGGTGAAGTATCTTGCAATAGTTAATCTAATTAATGAACCGTCTGGTAAATTAAACGGACGTTGTACAAGTCCTTTACCAAAAGTTCGTCTGCCTAATATTAGTCCTCTGTCCCAATCTTGAATTGCACCAGATACAATTTCGCTTGCTGAAGCAGAGCCTTCGTCAACTAAAATTATAATTTTTCCTTCGGTAAACCCTCCACTTGAAGTTGAGGAATATTCTTGTTTTGGGCTACTAACTCCTAGAGTATATACAATTAATTTGTTTTCCCCTAATATATTGTCAGCTAATTCGATAGCAGTGTTAAGGTATCCGCCTGAGTTACCTTGTAAATCGAGTATAAGATTTTTAGCACCGAGTTTTTTTAACTTGTCCATTGCCTGGCTAAATTCGCTCATAGTTGTTGCTGCAAAACGGTTAAGTTTAATATATGCTGCATCTGGAGTTGCCATAAATGCTGCTTCAATGCTATAAATCGGAATTTTATCACGTATAATAGCAAAGTCCAAAACGTCTTTAAATCCTTTTCTCCAAATGCCTACATTTACTATTGTGCCTTTTTCTCCTTTTAATTTTGAAACAACATCTTTATTTTTTATTCCTATACCTGCAACATTTTTTCCTTCAATTACAACAATTCTGTCGCCTGCTAAAATTCCTAATTTATCTGAAGGTCCACCTGATATAGGCGAAATTACTACTATTGTATCGTTAAGAATATTAAACTGAATACCAACTCCTTCAAAATTTCCTTGAAGGGGTTCATTCATTTCATCAACTTCGTCTTTAGAAATATAAATTGAATGAGGGTCGAGTTCTTTTAACATTCCTACAATTGCATTTTCTAATAAATCGTCTTGATTTACAGAGTCAACATAAAATGTTTTTACTAAACTTAAAACTTTACTGAATTTATAAACCTGATCGTTAAAGACTTGCGATTTTGTTTCAGTAGTTAAAATTAACAATGAAACAATTAAAATAAAGATAATTTTATACACAATATTTTTATGTTTTAATAAATAAAAAAATAAGATAGTTGCCTATCTTATTAAAGATGTAAATTTTGTAAAAATTCGGTTAAAAAGCAATTAATTCTATTTATTTTTTATAGAATTTCTTCTGCAACTTTAGCCGGCTCAGATTCTTTAGTATTTAATAAATTTACTTGATGAAGAATATTGTACCAATTAATAATTTTTTTCATATCAGAAACGTAAACTCTGTCTTTATCGTAATTTGGAAGAATTTCTTCGAAATATGATTTGATTTCATCATTTGAAGCTTTATGGCTAATAGATTGTTTTCCTTTTTCTTTTTCGAACATGTTTTTTAAAACAGTTTTTAAAGGAACTTCTTCTTCGTCAGTGTATATAGCAATATCGTCTAATGCACTTATTTTTGTTGATGCATAAGCCGGCATTCGAGTTTTATCAATTAACGACTCAACTATAATACTGTTTTTAGCTTGTGAAATAAGTTTGAAAAGTCCTTGATGACCCGAAATTGCTAATATTCCTTTTAAATCCATATTTATAATATTTAGAAAAGCAAAAATACAAATCTACTTTATTTGTGAAATTATTTTTTTAATTTTTTTTCAACAATTCTAAAGCTTGTTTGATGTTTAAAGTTTGAAGTTTGCTACGCAATATTATAATCCTAAATTAAAATTTTCTTTACGAGTTTGTCAATCTCATACATCTCTTCCTTTAAATGATTCTTAATATCCCTTCTAAGTTTGCCAAGGAAAATAGCTGACAGTTCTTGTTTTGGTGGATTTGCTTCTAAAAATTTGTCAACTTTTATATGAGATAATACACTTAAAAGACTCAAATTTTTGTGTATTTTATCATAATCATCATAAAGTGGAAAATATATGTCGAGTATTTTTTTGTGAACATGTCTTGCTCCAAACAAACCTCTTGCTTGAAAATCTTTCATCATTAAATTTGGAGTAGTAGAGTTCAAAATTGCACAAAGATAATTTGCTTCTCTAATATCATCAGTATAATAAACATAAGAAACACTTTCAACAATAAATTCCATATTCATATTTCTATCCCAATCTTTACTTTTTCTATCAAAAACCAAAGCATTTGCATCTTTTGCAGATGAATTATAAAGAACTAAATATTTTTTGTTTAAATTTTGACCTGAAAATCCCTTTTGAAAATCAATTCTATCATTACTTGTCATATTAATTGACTTTTCGGTTTTCATTCTGTTCCAAATTAATTCTACGTTTCCAAACCATTTAGATGCATTCAAATATCCTTCACTTCTAAGTTCATCTACTGAAAAAAGTTTTATTTCTTTTTGTTTTTCTTTTTTGTAAGATTCAACCATAATTGGAAGAACAACTAAATCGGGTTTATACAAAGCAAAAGGCAGAATGCTTTTTGATAATGCGGTTCTAAATAAAAACCTACTTTCTATTTGACCACTAAAAACTTGCCCTTTCCAAGGCGGTTTTGCATCAGGTTGAATGGTAGGATTTGTTTTAATATTTAAAATTCTATCTTCAAAATCTGGTGGTTTTTCCTGATTGAGTTCTACAAAATAAAATGTACGAGGAACAATGGTGGCACCTTGTTTAAATAGTTTTTTATATGGATTTATTAATTTCTGTGGTAAAGATTTGTTAAAAGAAAATGCTGAGGCTTTTCCTTGTTTTACATAATACCATTTTAAATCTGTTTCGAAGAGTTTTGGAATTGCAATATTCAGATTACAATTGTGTGAAGGAAGTTTTCCGTAAAAACTTTTTCCTTTTAAACCCGATGCAGGAAGTTCTTTCCATTTTGTGGGTTCGTCAACTCCTTTTTTTACTGTTTTTGCTTTTTCTGCAAATAAAGCACAACTCGGAATACGAAACAATGGCGAAACACTACTTAAATCCCATATATCTGTTAAACGAAAACCTTTTGCTCTTCCACTTCTTGTATTGTCGTGCTGTTCTGCATTAAAGAAACTTCGGGGTAACACTAAGGCGATTTTCCCATTTTCTTTTAAAAAGTAACTGCTACAATAACTTAAAAATATTGCAGCTATTTCGAGGTGTGGAAAATTTGAAGTCTTATCTGGTTTCACACATTGTTTTACAGCAATTTTATTAAGAGTGTCCTGATATTCTTCATTTTTTATTGAACTATATGTAAACCAAGGCGGATTGCCAATAATATAATCGAATTTGTCGGCAAGAAAATATGGTTTGTAAAGGTTTTGAAGAATAAATTTCCAAATACTATCTCTGCCTTTTTCTTTTACTGATTTAAGTCCAAGATAAATTTTGTAAAAACTTTCAACTATCTGAGAATTTAACCCCCCGTTTTTATGATGTTTTTTCAAACTATTTTCAAATGCTTCAATTGTTTCTTTTTTCCTGTGGAGTGTTTGTTCTGCCAATTCCTCGCATACTTCTATAGCTACATCAAAAAGTTGAACATTATCAAAAATCTGAGTATTGAGTTTAAATTTTTCTTTATCAATGCTCATTTCAAATGTTCCACCGAATAAGTCTTTTACTCCTTCGGGTGCAAGCAATGTGTTTGCATGAATGATATTTAGATGAATAGGCATTTTTGTTTTTGAAATATCTTTTCCTAATGCAAGCAACATAGTAGTTTTGGCAATTTGAACAGAAAGTGGGTGAATATCTATCCCAAAAATTTGGTTGTTAAGTTGTTCGATTGAAATTTTCGGATTTAGTTTTTTTATTCGATGAATTGCGGCACGAAGAAATGAACCGCTTCCACATGCAGGGTCTAAAATTTTATCTGTTGAATTAAAGTCAAATTCGTTTACAATTCGTTCGCAAAGCCAATCGGGTGTGTAATATTCACCTAAGGTATGACGTGTATCTAAGTCAATTAATTCCTGATAAACTCCTTTTAAAATATCTTCTTCAACATTGTGAAAGTCAAAGGTTGAAATTTCTTGTGCAATAAGTCGGAATGTTTTTTTAAGTAATCGAAAGCTGTGTTCATTTTTTATCCAATAAAAAAAATCGGTATCTACAAAATTCTGTATATTGAATTTGTGAAAAATGTTACCGTCAATAATTCCACGCATTTCATCATCATCAATATAATCTTCATTACTTACAACTGAATATGCAAGCATTTTTGAAAATATTGAAAGGTAGGTATGTATTAGAAAATTATTCTCACTTGCATCGAATGAACCATAAGCAATACTCAAAAACTTTTTCCATTGTTCGTACGAAACCTGAACTTCACCAAATTTTTTGATTTCACCAAAATGGCTGTTCATCTCACGAAAACTTTCAATGAATACATTGCTTTGATAGCCAAAAGCTTCTTCTATTCTTTTTAATGTTGCTTTTTGTTTTTCTTCTTTGAAAAGAAATCGGTCGAGCCAGAAATAAAAATCATCTGCATTGGTTTCAGTAAGTGTGAATGAAGCAGAAGTTACTTCATTTAGAATCAGGTTATCTTCTGTAATATCTTCTAATTTATCAAGTTGCGAAACATCTGGAGCATAAATTTTCCAGTTAATAAAATCTGAAGCTATTAAAGTGAAATTATAGCCTTCGCCCGAATTAAATTGACCAAGTAAATAACCTGCTAATTGCTCTTTTGCATGTTTTAAAGTTATTTTAAGGTCGTTTTCAAATTCAATAATAATTTTGTTGTAAAGCGTGTCGGCACTGCCTTTGTGAAGTTTATCTTTTCGAGGAATATTTACAATAGTAGTTTCAGCTCCTGCACTAATTGCGTCAATTATTTTTAAAATATCTTTATCCTCTGAATATAGACGATTAAGAAGGTCTTTAAATAGTTCTTTTTTAGTAAACTCCTTGTTTGCAGATTTAATATTTTGCCGATAGGCATTGATAAGTTCGATTCGATTCGTTATCATTAGTTTATTAGTTGAATAGTTTATTTAGTTGAATAGTTTATTTAGTTGAATAGTTTATTAGTTTATAAATCGTAATTTCTAAATTTCTAAATTCCAAAGAGATTGCTTCGTGCCTCGCAATGACGTAAATTCTAAATTCTAAATCATCGCTCGTTCTTTTTTAATTTTTTCAAATGCTTCATTTACTTTCTGAAATTTCTCATTAGCTGCTTTTTGAACATCTTCGCCTAAGTAACTCACTTTATCGGGATGATATTTAATTGCCATTTTTCGGTATGCTTTTTTAACTTCATCATCTGTAGCAAATCGCTCTATTTCAAGTATTTTGTATGAAGAATCGGTATTTGCAATAAACATAGATTTTATTGAATCGGAGTCTTTTGTATTTACTCCTAATTGATACGCAATTTGTTCAATTAAATGTAATTCTTTAATATCAATATGTTCATCAGCATTGGCAACTCCATATAAAAAGTGTAAAAGTTGAAGTTTTGAAGAATAATCTAAATGATTTTTTATTTGATAAGTTACTTCATGAATAGGAATATCTTTTTTCAATATTTCACGCAATAAAAGAATTGCTTCTTTTGCTTTTTGTTCGCCAAAAACCTGAACAAAATATGTTTTAACATAATCTAATTCAGCTTTTACTACTTTCCCATCGGCTTTCATTACTGCCGAAATAAGTATTACTAAACTTGCAGCAAAATCGCCTCTTGTTGTTCCAATATTTCCACTCGAAGTATGTATTTCGGCACTATCAATTAATGAACCTAGAACAAATCCTAAAATTCCGCCTACTGGACCAAAAAATGCCCATCCCAATCCACCTGTTAGCCATTTTCCATATTTAGCCATGATTTGATAAAATTTTTAGTTTATTATGTATTTCAATTATTTGAGGAACAATAAGTTTATTGTGATTTTTTATTACAAAATCGGCTTTTGCAATTTTTATTTTATCGTCAAATTGATTTTTAATTCTTGATTTTAGAGTTTTTATTGATAAATCTTCTCGTTCTTTTACTCTCTTGATTCTAATATACTTTGGGGCATAAACCGTTATGATATAATCAAATAAATATTCAAGCTTGCTTTCAAAAATTAATGCTGATTCTACAATTTTTAATGAGCAATTGTTGTTTTCTTTTGAGAACCAATTTAATATATCGTCAACTACAAAAGGGTGAACTATTCTATTCAATTTTTTTAATTGGTTATAATCGTTGAAAACTATATCAGCCAGATATTGAGAATTTATAAAATTACCATTATATGCTTCATTTCCGAAATTTTCTTTTATAATTTTAACCAATTCGGGTTTTTTGTGCATCAGTATTTTTGCTTTTATATCTGAATTATAAATTGGAACACCTAAAATTTTAAAAATATTTGAAGCAAGAGATTTTCCACTTCCGATTCCACCGGTTATTGCGACTTTTAACATTATTTTTCGACTATATAATCAACAAAAATAGGTTTGTAGCTAAGATTGTGAATCAACTCGGGTGTTATACCTGAATATACTTTTAGCTTGTGAATATTAACAGAATCAGTTTCGTTAAAATCTACATAAAATGAAAAATGTTGAGCTTTAATTTCAGAATATTTACTCATAGGAGCCATAAATGTTGCTCTTATTTCGTTTGGAAACATTTTTAGTTTAACATTTTCGGGAATATTTAAAATTGAAATTGGAACATTAAATGAAGTTTCTGTAAATTTATCAATTGGAATTTCAATAACTATTCTTTTTATAGAGTATTTTAAATCAGCTACCTCTTGTAAGAAAACATTTTTTTTAACGGTTTTGTTTAATTCTTCTAATTCTAATTCAGTTGTTTCAACAAATTGTAGAGTGTCGAGTATTGAACTAGGACCTGAAACATTAATAGAGTCGGGTGTAACAGTTATATTTCCATTCAGCATATATTGTTGCTCGAAACTAATATTCAAATTTGGCTTTATTGCAATTATTTTACTTGCAACAGTTGCAAATTGTGCAAAGATTGTGTCGGGATAAATTTCTAAAATTTCAATTTTAGATTCTAATTGTGATTGAATTTTTTCTTTTGCAAGCTTTGTAATTATATAAATATTTGTAGTTGTTGATATAATTGCTTTTTTTTCATAAAAAGAATTAATGTCAAATAGAATAGGGGGAACAGTAGCTGTTAGATAGAGACGAACAAGCATAAAGCCCGATGCTTTTATTTGTAATTGTAATTCTTGAGGTAGTTCGTTTACGACAACTTTATCTATTGGAAAATTTTTATATTTTACAGGAAAATTTATAGTCGATACAAAGTCGTTTGTTAAGATATTTAGTAACCAAAAACAAGACGAGAGTACTAAAAAAAATAGGAAGATAAAAAGTTTTTTATTTGGTTTTAAATAACTTTTATTTTGAAGTTGTCTGAATAATTTTAAAATTCCGGAATCCAAATTAAACAAATTAAATGGTTAATGATTAACGATTAATGGTTAAGTTCAGGTATTTAAGTTTTACAGACTAAATTTTCAAATTGTCTAAATCATTAATCGTTAACCATTAATCGTTATAAAAAAATTATTTTTTATCAGCTAAATCGGAAGGGTCTCTCAAAACTGCTGATTTGTCAATTCTTAAACGCATTTTGTCTTCTACTTCCATAACTACGATATTTTCTTTAATATCTGCAATTTTTCCATAGATTCCGCCTGTAGTAATTATTTTATCTCCAGCCTGTAACGAATCTCTGAATTTTCGCATTTCTTTTTGTTTTTTCATTTGTGGACGAATCATAAAGAAATAAAAAACCACTACTATTAAAATTAA
>MENC01000307.1:0-7824 GCA_001768155.1 Bacteroidetes bacterium GWA2_30_7 | reverse complement strand
TGAATTTATAATTTCTGCTGTTATTGTAAGTGTTGTTGTATTTGGCTGAGTATTAGCCAAAACGGTTACGGTTTTATTTTGAACTCCTGATTTTCCTGAGCTATCAAAAATAATTTCTATTTCGCCTGATTTTCCGGCAACAATAGGTTCTTTGCTAAATTTTGGAACAGTACATCCGCAACTTCCTTTTGCCGAAGTAATTACTAAATCGGAACCTCCGGTGTTCGTAAATTTAAATGTATATGAAACTTTTTCACCATCTATAATTGCTCCAAAGTCGTGTTCGAGTTTTTCGAATTTTATTTCTGGTAAGGACGATTCGGCTTTTGTTCCATCAGAAGTAATCGGATTTTGAATTAAATCTGTTGAAATATTGGAACTTGATTTATTATTGCTATTATCACTATTACACGATATTATGCTTAATAATGCAATATAAATTAAAAAATGAAATATTAATTTTCTCATGTTTTTTTCTCCAAAATAACTATAAAATATGCAAACGAAAAAATCTATTCTCAAAAAAATTCCAAACCTCAAACTTCAAACAATTTAACAATTATCCTCAATCTCCAACTAATCCTAAACCTCGTTTAACAATTTTCTTTTCTTTTTTAAGGTCAGTAAAAATTTTGTCTAAAACACCATTTATAAAATTTCCACTTTTTGCTGTGCTGTAAAATTTTGCAATATCAATATATTCGTTTAATGTTACTTTTATCGGAATTGAAGAAAATTCAACAGCTTCGGTTATTGCTAATTGCATTATTAAAATATCCATAAAAGCAATTCTATCAATTTCCCAGTTTTTTATATAACTATCAATAAGTTTTGTGTTTTCGGTTGAGTTTGCAATCGTTTTTTTGAAAAGTGTAACAATAAATTCTTTGTCGTCGGTATTTTTATATAATGGTAAAAGTTTAGCAGAAACAGTGTCATTTTCTTTGAAACATTTTATTGTTTTTAGTATCATACTGATAACAAATTCAATATCATCGTTCCAGTAAATACTCATTTCTTCTAATGTATTGAATAATTCTTCGTCGTTAACAAAAATATGTTCAAAAATATTTGAAATAAATTGTTTATCCTGAGCATAATCGCTAGATTCTAAACTCATGTATTCCTTATAGTATTCAGAATTTTGTATAGAAATGTATAAATTTTTTATAATCTCAGGATGATTAACCCAGCTAAGTTTTTTAACATTTAAAAAATCTCTTAACTGAATATTTGTTGATAATTGAATTAAAAATTGATTATCTAAAAAACGTGTATTAGGGTGTATGTCAGAATCTAATAAAATTCTTTTAGATTTAGCATTATCTAATTTTAGGTCAAGAAATCGTCTAATATCAAGAATTAATGACAAAAGAAAGTGATATAAATCGTAAGATTTATTAATACTAAACTGGAGTTCTTTTTCAAATTTTGAAAAATCGGGAGATTCTGCATTGAAGTAAGCATATAAAATGTGCATTACTTTTATTCTTAACAAGCGACGGCTTAACATTTAAAGAACTTATATGTGAGTAAAATTATTTGTTTAAAAATGCAAAAATAATTTAATTTTTTTTATAAAATTATTAATTGATAAGTTTTTGATGACGAAATGAGTGTTTTCTTTGATAAAGCTGCACTTTTAATTGAGAAGTGTTTTATAAACAAATATTATAAAAAATGATATTATAAAAATTTTTATTTATTTTTGCTAGTGAAGAATTGTTTTTATTAATATAAATTATTGAACGATGGAAGAAGGTAATGAACAAAAAAAAGAGAACGCCCGGGATGAGATTTTTTCAAAGGCAGTTCGAGCAGGAAAAAGAACATATTTTTTCGATGTAAAAGCAACCAGAAGAGATGAATTGTACTTAACGGTAACAGAAAGCAAAAAAATGTTTGACCGCGATGGCAGATATCATTTCGAGAAGCACAAAATATTTTTATACCGTGAAGATTTTGAAAAATTTGTAGAAGGCTTAAACGAAGTTGTTCAGTATATTAAAGAAAATTCGCCAGAAGATGTTGTATATTCTCGTGAAGAAGAACACGAGCATGAAATTGAAAAAACTGAATTTTCAAAGGTTGATTTTGAGGATTTGGAAAAATAATATAAGTAATGATTTATAAAAAAGCTTACTGAATTTCAGTAAGCTTTTTTTATTTCTAATTCAATTTCAAATCTTTTTTAATTCCAAGAACCTTTTCTGATAAATCATTATTAACTTTTTCAAAATCATCTCGATTTTTCAAATCTGCCTTAACTCCAACATAAAACTTAATTTTTGGTTCAGTTCCCGAAGGTCGAACAGTTATTTTTGAACCATCTTCTAAGAAAAATTGCAAAACATTCGATTTTGGCATATTAATTTGAGATTCTTTACCTGTTACAAGGTTTTTGATTGTTTTAAGTTGATAATCACGAATTTCGATAACTTTTGAATTGTTAATTGATGTTGGTGGATTTTTGCGATAATCACTCATCATTTGCTGAATTTCTTCGGCACCTGTTTTTCCTTTTCGAACAACATTTATTAAGTCTTCTTTATATAACCCATATTCAGCGTAAATATCAAGTAAAAGTTGATAAAAAGTTTTACCATTATCAATAGCCCAAGCGGCTGCCTCTGCAATTAATGAACAAGCAATTACAGCATCTTTATCGCGAACAAATTCACCTGCCAGATATCCGTAACTTTCTTCACCGCCTCCTATGAATTTCTTTTTTCCTTCATTTTCTTTAATAAGTTCTGCAATGTATTTAAAACCAGTTAGTACGTCGAAACATTCGACGTTGAATTTGTCAGACATTGCTTTTATAAGTTCGGTTGTTACAATAGTTTTACAAACATATTCTTTGCCTGTTAATTTGTCGTTTTCTTTCCATTTTGTAAGCAGATAATACACTAAAATTGAGCCTGTTTGATTTCCGTTTAATAATATGAATTGATTTTTATCGTTTCTTACGGCAATTCCTACTCTATCGGCATCGGGGTCGGTTGCAAGAACTAAATCTGCACCAATTTGTTTTGCTTTTTCAATTGCAAGTCGAAGAGCATCTGGAACTTCAGGATTTGGTGAAATAACTGTTGGGAAATTTCCATCAGGTTTTTCCTGTTCAGAAACAATTGTAATATTATTGAATCCAAATTTTTTCAGTGCGAGAGGAACTAATTTTGTACCAGAACCATGAATTGGCGTATATACAATCTTAATATTTTTATTTCTGCTAATGCTTTCTGGCGAAAGTGTCAATTCTTTAATTTTATCTGTATAAATTTCGTCAATTTCGCTTCCAATAATTGTTATATTTTGTTTATTTCCAACAAATTTCACTTCATCAACTGAAATTATTTTTTGAACTTCAGCAATTACATTTTTATCATGAGGTTCAACCAATTGCCCTCCATCGTTCCAATAAGCTTTGTAACCATTATATTCTTTTGGGTTATGAGAAGCTGTAATTACAACTCCTCCCTGACACCCAAAATGTCTGATTGCAAACGAAAGCTCAGGTGTTGGGCGTAAAGAATCAAATAAATAAACCTGAAATCCGTTTGCAGAAAAAATATTGGCAGTGGTTTCAGCAAATAATCTGCTGTTATTTCTGCTGTCGTGAGCAACAGCAACTTTAATTTGCTTTTCGTTTGGAAACTGTTGTTTAAAATAATTTGAAAACCCTTGAGTTGCCATGCCAACAGTATAGATATTCATTCTGTTAGTTCCAACTCCCATTATTCCACGCAAACCGCCTGTTCCAAATTCCAAATCCTGATAAAAAGATTCAATAAGTTCATTTTCATCATTTTCCAATAAATGTTTTACAGTTTTTTTGGTTTCGTTATCAAAATTACCAATTAACCATTTTTGAGCTTTTTGTTTTACAGTATTTAATATATCATTGTTTTCCATAGAAATGTTTTATTTATTTGTAAATTGAAGTTTAAAATTAAGAAGATTTTTAATATTTTCAATATACGTTTAATAAAACAAAATGAAATTTTAAGAATAGCTTCATTATTTGTACATTTGTTAATTAAGTTTTAATAAAAAATAAAATTTTGATGGAATTTGAATGGGGTGAAAATAAAAACTTTACAAACATTCAAAAGCATAAAATTGATTTTAATGATGTAATTGAAATATTTAATGATGAAAATCGAAAAATATCTCCAGATTTTAGAAACGATTATGGTGAAGATAGATGGATAACTATTGGGAAAGTAGGCGATTTAATAATTGTAGCAGTATATACGATTAGAAATCAAAATTTTAGAATTATTTCGGCAAGATATGCAAAAAAAGGAGAACGAAAGTTGTATAAAGAAAAATAAAGTATGAAAAATAAAAACATATATTGGAAATCTGCCATAGAGCTGATTAAAGCAGGAAAAAAAATTGAACAATCAGAAATTAATTTTAATAAAGAACATATTAATATAGATGATGTTAAATTTTTTAATAAACATAAAATAAAAGTACCAGAATCACTTATATTTTATGATGATGAAAATATTGATTGCAGCGAAATTCCTGAAATAACTAAAAAAGATATTATATCTGGAAAAATACAATGGTTTAAGATTGACGAAATTCCACTTGATAATGAAGTAAGAACATGGATTATTAAACAGAATATTAAACTTAATGAATTAGTTCCTCAATTGATTCAGAACTTTTATCAGACAATGAAATCTATTAGAAAAAATGCTGCTTTATAATTTGAATTTCTACACTCTTACAAATTAGTTACAAATAAAACAAATACACAAATTACTTTTTATGAAAATCTCAGTTGTTGGAACAGGATACGTAGGTTTAGTTACAGGAACATGCTTTGCAGAAACCGGTATAACAGTTACTTGCGTTGATATTGACGAAAATAAAATCAAAATGCTTAATAGTGGGAAGGTTCCTATTTATGAGCCAGGTTTGGAAGATATGATTCAACGTAATATTGATAAACAAAGACTTTTTTTTACAACTGATATTAAGGAAAGCTTAACTGATGCTGAAGCAGTTTTTATTGCTGTTGGAACTCCACCTGATGAAGATGGTAGTTGCGATTTGAAATATGTTTTAGGCGTTGCGGCTGAAATAGGTAAATATATGAACCAATATTTAGTTGTTGTAACGAAAAGTACTGTACCTGTTGGTACTGCAAAAAAAGTTAAAGCCGCGGTGAAAGAGGAACTTGACAAACGCAGTTCGATTTTAAAATTTGATGTCGCTTCAAATCCGGAATTTTTAAAAGAAGGAAATGCAATTGACGATTTTCTGAAACCCGACAGAATTGTAATTGGCTTAGAATCTGAAGATGCAGAAAAAATAATGAAACGATTATACAAAGCTTTTGTTTTGAATAATCATCCAATTTTATTTATGGATGTTCCTTCTGCAGAATTAACAAAATATGCAGCAAATGCAATGCTTGCTACCAGAATAAGTTTTATGAACGACATTTCAAATCTATGCGAAATTGTTGGAGCAGACGTTAACTTAGTTCGACGAGGTATAGGAAGTGATACCAGAATTGGACAAAAATTTCTTTATGCTGGAGTTGGTTATGGCGGTTCTTGTTTTCCAAAAGATGTTAAAGCACTTATAAAAACTGCAAAAGAAAATAATTACGAATTAGAAGTATTGCAATCGGTTGAAAATGTTAACGATAGACAAAAGTCAATTTTGTTCAATAAACTAAATAATTACTTTAAAGGAAATTTAGAAGGTAAAACCATTTCAATCTGGGGTTTATCGTTCAAGCCAAATACTGATGATATGCGTGAAGCTCCGGCACTTGTAATAATTGATAAACTGATTGAAGCCGGAGCAAATGTAAATGCTTACGACCCAGTTGCAATGCACGAATGTGAACGCAAAATTGGTAATAAAATTCACTATGCAAAAGACCAGTACGAAGCCTTAATTGATTCAGATGCATTGTTAGTTATAACCGAATGGAACGAATTTAGAGTTCCAAACTTTAAGGTTATGGAAAAACTTATGAAAACTAAAGTAATTTTCGATGGTAGAAATATTTACGATATTGCAGAAGTTAAAGAAAGTGGCTTTGAGTATTTTTGTATGGGGAGAAAAATATAGCCTTAAAAGACGATAATTGTATTTTATAAGATTAAACACTTATAAATACATTTTATAAGATTAAACACTTATAAATACGTTTTATAAGATTAAACACTTATAAAAATGTATATTTGTAAGAAAAAAATAAAAAAATGAATTGGTCTGTTATATCAGGAGATATTATTTCATCTACAAGTTTTAATGAAAATGGCAGAATCTTAATTGAAGATTCGATTAAAGAACTTTTGAAAGATATTAAAGAAATTTTTAATGTTTACGGGCGTGTTATTAAGGGTGATTATCTCGAATGTGTTGTTCCAGAACCTATTCATTCACTAAGAGTTGCTCTTGCTATAAAATGTTTTGTTAAATCTATTCCTATTTCTGAAACATTACATTATAAATTAAATAAAAGGATAAAATTATTTAAAATTTATGGAATTAGGCTTGCTATTGGCTATGGAGAGTTAAAACGTTTTAATCCAGATAAAGAAATAATTGATGGAGAAGCAATATATCTATCAGGTCGCACAATTAATGAATTAACAACTTATAATAAAGAGCGTATTGTAATTAAAAATACCCTATTTTTTGTTTCAAAAGTTGAAAAACTTAATAATCAATTTGAAGCTTTGTTCGAAATGTTAGACTTAATTATAAGTAAAGCAACACCACGTCAGTGCAGGGTTTTATATCTAAAACTAATGAATAAAAATGAAGACGCAATAGCAACAAAATTAAATATTGCTCAATCTGCAGTTAATCAACACTCAACAAGTGCCGGTTGGAATGCAATTGAAAAAGCTGTAAATTATTTTAAGGATACAATTAATAACTATAAATAATGGATATTATACATTTACTAACTTTTCAATTAATTGCACATTTATTAACAGACTTTAATTTTATTCCTAAAGAAAAAGCATTAGAAAACTACACAATAGTTGAGAGAAATTACTTAAAATGGCATATAGTAGTTGTATTTGCAATATCATGGCTTTTATCTTTCCAGTTAGATTTTATATTTTGTTCTATTATCCTTGCATTATCACATTTAGTTATAAATGGATTTAATAATTATGTGAATAAATATGCTAAATTAAGAAAATATACATTTTTTTCTTCTCAATTTTTACATATACTTATAATTGTCTCAATAGTTGTATTATATTATAATTTTTTTGAAACAAATACAATATTTATCCCGAAAATAAATATAAAATATTTGTTACTAATTGCTGGACTATTAGCATGTACAAAGCCTTCAAATGTTTTAATAAAAGCAATATTTAATTTTTATGACATCAAAATTTCTGATAATAATGAGCTTCAAAATGCAGGGAAATTAATAGGAATTATTGAAAGGTTTTTGGTAATAACATTCATTGTACTTAATCAATTTGAGGCAGTTGGATTTCTTATTGCTGCAAAATCAATTTTAAGATACAAAGATGATAGCACACTTAAAACTGAATATGTTTTAATCGGAACTATGTTAAGCTTTGGAATTGCAATTATTTTTGGAGTTTTAATTAAATATAACGTATTTTAAAAAATGATTTACTTTAAAATAAATTTTTCAAAAAAAAATTAATTTAATGAAAAAAATATTAGTAACAGGTGGTGCCGGATTTATTGGTTCTCATCTTATAGAACGTCTTTTGAATGAGGGAAATGAAGTAATTTCACTTGATAATTATTTTACAGGAAACAAAAGAAATATTATTCATCTTTTGA
>MENC01000306.1:14527-25613 GCA_001768155.1 Bacteroidetes bacterium GWA2_30_7 | reverse complement strand
TTAACAGTTAATCCTGTTTTTGCAACAAATGATGCAGCAACAATTTGCGAAGGAACTAATTTTGTTTTCGGAACACAAACCTTAACAACAGCAGGAGTTTATAACGAAACATTTACAAGTACTTCTGGTTGCGATTCGGTTGTAACTCTAACTTTAACTGTGAATCCTGTTTTAACTTCAAACGATGTAACAACAATTTGTGAAGGAACTAATTTTGTTTTCGGAACACAAACATTAACAACATCGGGAGTTTATAACGAAACATTCACAAACACATCGGGTTGCGATTCGATTGTAACTCTTACATTAACAGTTAATCCTGTTTTTACAACAAATGATGTGGCAACAATTTGTGAAGGAACTAATTTTGTTTTCGGAACACAAACATTAACAACATCGGGAGTTTATAACGAAACATTCACAAACACATCTGGTTGCGATTCAGTGGTTACGCTTACTTTAACAGTAATTCCACTTCCAACACCTTCGTTTAGTGGATTAGCAGCCGAATATTGTAATGTTAACGAAATAGTTTTACTTGTAGGTAGCAACTCAATTGATGGAATATTCAATGGTTCAGGTATTTCAGGAAATAATATGTTTAATCCTATTAATGCAAATATCGGAGTAAATACTATTACCTACTCTTTTACCGATTCTTACGGATGTTCAGCAGTTTACACTCAGGATGTAACCGTTAATGAATTACCAACATTAAGTATTACTACTACAAATTCTGACTGCGGACAACCAACAGGAACTGCACAGATATATGTAACAGGTGGTACTTCACCATATACTTATTCAACAGGTAGTGATATTGTTACAACTTTATTAGCCGGTAATTATTCTGTAACTGTTACAGATGATAATGGATGTAAAAACTCAAATGGGTACAGTATAATAGATAATGATGCTCCAAGTTTATTAATATCATCAATAAATCCCGCTACATGCAGTATATCTTGCGATGGAAGTGCTTCGGCTTCAATCTCTGGAGGAGTAAGTCCTTACACAATTCTATGGTCAAATGGTGAAAATACATCCACAGCATTAGCTTTATGTGTTGGCGAACAATCGGTTCAGGTTGTTGATGCAGCAGGTTGTGTTACAGCAGATGTAATAAATATTGATTATAGCTTACCAAATCCTACAATTTTTGGAAGAATTACTTATAGCGGTGGTGGAATTGATGGACAATATGCCGAATTAAAAGTTTATTCAAGAACTCAGCATAATAATGGTGGATTCGATTTAATGCCAAGTAGTTTCCAAATAGCATCAGATGGAACTTATTATTTGTATAATTTCCAACCCGACCAATATGTTTTAAAAGTTGAATTATTGCATCCAAATCCATATAACAATGTGATTAATACTTATTATAATTCTACTTCACCAGTTAATGCATGGATTAAATCAGATACAATTTTCTTAAATTGTGGTCAGGATTTAGAAGCCAATATAACAATGTTTGAACTTCCTATTTATGCCCCTGGTATTGGTGATATTTCAGGTGCATTAAATTATCCACCGGCAGGAAGTAAAGCTACTCAGGAAAAGGGAATTTATTTAGCGGCCGGTAAAGCAGCAGGCGAACCAATTCCAGGTGCAGAGATTACATTAGAACAAGAACCTGACGATGCACCAATGGCTTGGACAAGTTCAGATAGTAATGGAGAATATCGTTTTAGCTCAATGCCAACCGGTGATTACTCAATAAGAGTTGAAATACCTGGTTTCCCTATGTTTGGAACATATAATATTAACATTAATTCTGTTGATACTATTTTTGAAGGATTAAATTTCATTGTTGACACTACAGCAGACGAAGGAAATATTGATACAGTATTGGTTTATATTCCAAATACAGAAATTGCTATGATGTCGGTTTCAGTTTATCCAAATCCTTCAAAAGAAAAAGTTAATATAAATTATAACCTAAATATTAATAGTAAAATTAAATTAGAAGTATTTGATATGTTAGGTAAAAACATTCAAACATTAGTTGATAATAATCAATTAACCGGTGAATATAATTATACAATTAATTGTAAAAATTCAGGTTTAATGCCAGGTACTTACTTTGTGAGATTGATGGCTGATAAAAATGTATATTTAAAGAAAATCGTAATAATAGAATAAGTCGTCTTCAAATATTTTATTAAATTTATTTAAAACCTGTGAGAATATCCTCACAGGTTTTTTACAAAACAATGAGGTTCAGCACACTACCTAAAACTTGTAAGTTGTTTTATAATAACTTCTATCAACATTTTATTATTCTAAACTCATATTTTCCAGTTTCTTGAAATTAGGCGATTTAAAAAAAACATTATATTTTTAGTCTATCAAAAGAAATTGATTTTAATATAATCATTAAAAATCTTTAATTTTCTAAATCAAACCCAATCCCTGTAATTTGCTATCAATTTGAAAGTTATTTTAAGCATATGCCATAAAACAGAAACGAATTTAGGCAAAAATGTTATTAAGTGTTAGGAAATTAAATCGTAATTTGTATCTTTGAAAGTGTAAGTATTATAATTCAAAAGTATTTTATAATGGCTAAGATTAAAGGAGCAATAGTTGTTGACATTGAAAAATGCAAAGGATGTGAGGTTTGTGTTATTTCATGCCCGACTCATGTAATAAGTATGACAAAAGACGTAAATGGTAAAGGATACCATTACGCATATATGGAAAATCCCGATTCTTGTACAGGATGTACTAACTGTGCAATTGTATGTCCGGACGGGGTAATATCTGTATATAAAATTAAAGTTGATGCCTGATTAAATATTTTTTAAACAGTTCAAAAAAAGATGAAAGAATTAAAATTAATGAAGGGAAACGAAGCATTTGCTGAAGGTACAATTCGTGCTGGTGCGGACGCTTATTTTGGTTATCCTATAACTCCACAGTCGGAAGTATTGGAATATTTAATGACAGTTAGACCTTACGAAACAACAGGTATGGTTGTACTTCAGGCAGAAAGCGAAATTGCTGCTATAAATATGGTTTATGGCGGAGCTTGTTGTGGAAAAAGAGTATTAACATCATCGTCAAGTCCAGGTATCAGCTTAAAGCAAGAGGGAATATCGTATCTGGCTGGCGCTGAACTTCCTTGTGTTATTTTAAATGTTGTAAGAGGAGGTCCGGGATTGGGAACTATTCAACCTTCACAATCAGATTATTTTCAATCTGTAAAAGGTGGAGGACATGGCGATTATAAATGTATCGTTTTAGCACCATCGTCTGTACAAGAAATGTACGATTTTCCTAAATTAGGATTTGAATTAGCATTTAAATATCGAAATCCGGTTTTAATTTTATCTGACGGGATTATCGGACAAATGATGGAAAAGGTTTATTTAGATGAATCAACTCCCCGCTGGACAGAAGAAGAAATCATAAAAAATAATTCTGATTGGGCTACTACCGGAAAAACATCTGACAGAGAACGCAATATAATTACTTCATTAATTCTTGAAGCAGCAATTCAGGAAAAGCACGTAATTAAACTTTACGAAAAATATAAAGTAATTGAAGATAACGAAATAAGATACGAAAAATTTCAATGCGACGATGCTGAATATCTTTTTGTTGCGTATGGTTCGAGTGCAAGAGTTTGCCAGAAATCAGTTCAGCTTTTACGTGAAAAAGGTATAAAAGCAGGATTATTAAGACCAATTACACTTTCGCCATATCCTAAAAAAGCAATTAAAGATTTATCAAAACAAGTTAAATCAATTGTAGTTGTTGAAATGAGTATGGGACAAATGGTTGAAGATGTAATGCTTTCGGTAGAATGTAAAATTCCGGTTAATCATTTTGGACGAACCGGTGGTGTAATTCCATCGCCAAATGAAGTTGCCGATTTTATGATGAAAAAAATAAAAGGAGAATAATTATGTAGGATGTAAAATGTAATATTTAAGATATTACTTTTACTTATTAACTTTTAAATATTAAATATTATTATGCAAGATACACTAACAACTAAAGATATTATTAAACCCGAAAATCTGGTTTATTCAAAAACAAAATTATTAACAGATACTCCACTTTCATACTGTCCGGGATGTGGTCATGGAACTGCAAATCGATTAGTAATGGAAGTAATTGACGAAATGGGTATTCAGTCTCAAACTATTGGTATTGCACCAGTTGGCTGTTCAGTATTAGCATATAACTTTATGAATATCGACATGATTCAGGCTGCTCACGGAAGAGCTCCTGCCGTTGCTACTGCTGTCAAAAGAGTTTTTCCCGACAAATATGTTTTTACTTATCAAGGCGATGGCGATTTAGCTGCAATTGGTACATCCGAAACTATTCATGCTTGCAACAGAGGCGAAAATATAACAATTGTTTTTATTAATAATGGAATTTATGGAATGACAGGCGGACAAATGGCTCCAACTACATTACCAAACATGAAAGCATCGACTTGTCCTTATGGACGTGATGTTGAAATTATGGGACATCCTTTAAAAATTACCGAATTAGTTGCACAATTGCCCGGAACATACTATGTAACACGACAAGCAGTTCATACCCCTGCTGCTGTTAGAAAAGCAAAAAAAGCAATCCGAAAAGCAATTGAAAATCAAAAACTTAAAAAAGGTTTGTCGTTTGTCGAAATAGTATCTAATTGCAACTCAGGTTGGAAAATGACACCTAACGATTCAAACAAATGGATGGAAGAAAATATGTTTCCCGAATATCCAATGGGCGATATTAAAGTTCCATCAGAGATTTAGGATTTTAAATTTAAATAATTAATTAATTTAAGAAACTTTGTGCCTTTGTGTCTTTGTGGCATTATTGAAAAATAAAATTTAAACAAATGAATGAAGAAATTATTATAGCAGGTTTTGGCGGACAAGGAGTTCTGTCGATGGGAAAAATATTAGCTTATTCAGGAATTATGCAAGATAAAGAAGTTAGCTGGATGCCTTCTTATGGTCCCGAAATGCGAGGTGGAACTGCAAATGTTACAGTAATTATTAGCGACGAAAAAGTTAGTTCACCGGTATTAAACGAATTTGATACTGCAATAATTCTTAATCAGCAATCAATGGATAAATTCGAAAAATCTGTAAAAACCGGAGGAATTCTTATTTACGATGGAAATGGAATTACACGTCATCCAAAACGAAAAGATATTACAATTTACCGAATTGATGCTGCCGAAAAAGCTGCCGAAACAGGTGTTACAAAGGTTTTTAATATGATAGTATTAGGAGCTTATCTTAAAATTAAACCTATTGTAAAACTCGAAAATGTAATAAATGGTATTAAAAAATCATTACCAGAAAGGCATCATAACCTAATACCATTAAACGAAAAAGCATTAAAAATTGGAATGGAAAATATATATTTAGTAAATATAAATTAAAAAGTTCTATCCGTATAATATTAAACCCGTTATAAAAAATTTGTAACGGGTTTTTTTGTATATTTAAAAAACTAATGTTTATATATAGAAAATTTATTATATTCGATTTTTATTGTAATCAAAAAAAAGACACGACTTTAAATCTAAACAAATAACTCGTATTAATATTTGAATATAAAACATTCAAAAACGACAGAAAAAATTAATTGATGCCAAATTTGAGTAAAACATATTTGTACAGAATGACTCACATTAAGAATATACCACATATACTCAAATACGGCATAACACATTACTCATCATTCAACTCCAATCCTAATTTTATGCCTATAGGTGATTGCTCTCTTATTAACAGCCGAAATAGTTTTATATTGAACAACGGCAGAACATTAGGTGAATATATTCCGTTTTATTTTGGAGTAAGAACTCCAATGTTGTACGTAGTGCAAAATGGGTATAATATGGTATCACCCACTCCTGCTGAAAATATCGTTTATTGCGTTACATCTGTCCAAAAAATAATTGATTTAAAACTTGATTTTATTTTTACTAACGGACATGCAATAGATTGTTTCACATCACAATTCACCCCTGATAATATCCAAAATATTGACAATATAATTGACAAGAATGCAGTTAATTCAAAATATTGGAAGGACGATAGCGATCTTGACCTAAAACGAAGAAAAGAAGCAGAATTTTTAGTTTTAGGAGATATTGCCTCAGAGGGTATTTTAGGCTTTTTGGTTTATAATCAAAATGCACAAAATATAATGATAGATTTCGGGGTTAAAGATGTTCACATTAAAACAAGCTATTATTTTTAAAATATGATACATTATCAAATAGGAAATTTATTAGACAGCGAAGCTCAAGCTTTAGTTAACACTGTTAATACAGTTGGTGTAATGGGAAAGGGAATTGCTTTACAATTTAAAAATATGTTTCCCAATAATTTTAAAACATATACAATTGCTTGCAAAAAAAAGGAAGTTAAAGTTGGAAATCTATTGATTGTAGAAGAAGAAACATTACTTAAAGGAAAAAAAACAATTATTAACTTTCCAACTAAAACAAATTGGAGATTACCCTCAGAATACAAGTACATTGAAGCCGGATTGTTAGAATTAGTAAAAGTAATTAAAGAAAAAAACTTTAAGTCAATTGCAATTCCTCCTTTAGGTTCAGGCAATGGTGGTTTAGATTGGAATAAAGTAAAAGTGATTTTAGAAAAATATTTGTCAACACTGAATTGTGATATATATATATATGAGCCAAGTTCATCAATAAAAGAAGTTTTAAAAAAAGAACGAGTAAAATTAACCCCTGCCAGAGCAATGCTTTTATCTGTTTTATATGATTTAGTAAGAAATGGGGAATTTGTATCAGAATTTGCAGCAGAAAAAGTTGCTTATTTTTTGCAACGTTTTGGAGCAAACGATTTTTTTAAATTAGATTTTCAGCCAAACTTTTATGGTCCATATTCAGGAAAAGTAAAACATGTTTTATATTATCTTAACGGGAGTTATATAATGGGATATAGCTCTAAAGACAAAAAACCTTTTGAAGAAATAGGACTAGTTATTGATGCAGAAAAGGAGGTGAATGATTTTTTTCTTCAACCTGATAACAGTGCTATGAAAAAAGTAGTAGATAAAACAAAAAAATTTCTAACTGGATTCTATTCTCCATTTGGTTTAGAATTACTTTCAAGTGTAGATTTTATAATTAAAGAAAAAAACGTGCATACTTTAGAATCCATTTCCAAAGAATTAGAAAATTGGAGTGACAGAAAAAAAACACTATTTACTAATCTTAATTTTATACAGATTGCTATTAATAACATCCAGACACATTTAGTATAGTTTGTTTATTATAAATTAATACATTAATAACATGAAGCAATTAGTTGTAATATCTTTGTTTATAGCATTTAGTTTAAATATTAAAGCTCAAAAAAACATTACAGCTTGTTTATCAAAAGATGAAAAAAAACTGTACGATTTAATAATGGAATACCGAAAAGAACATAAATTACCTGCAATTCCAATTTCAAAGTCGTTGACTTATGTAGCACAAGTTCATTGTAAAGATTTATTTGATAATAAACCAGATAAAAAAACCAGTTGTAATGCTCATAGCTGGTCAGATAAAGGAAGCTGGACAGCTTGTTGCTACACATCTGACCATAAACGAGCAAGTTGTATGTGGAATAAACCACGAGAGTTAACTAATTATAAAGGAAATGGTTATGAAATTGCTTTTGGCAGTTCAGACGATTATTTTGAAGATTATTCTACAGCTCCAGAAGTAGCTTTAAATGGGTGGAAAAAAAGCACCGGACATAACGATGTTATTTTAAATAAAGATATTTGGAAATCGCATGGATGGGGAGCGATAGGTGTAGCAATTTATAAAAATCATTCTGTAGTTTGGTTTGGCGAAGAAGCCGATGAAGATGGAACAGTAGACGTTTGCGAATAATTGATAACTGACAACAATTAGTAAATGCTGAAAACACTTAAATTGCCTGATTTTAAATCAGTTTCAAATATTATTACTCACACTTTATTTGCTACACTTTTATTATTTTCAATATTTTATTATAAAGAGCGAATTTTTGCCGACACAAGTTATTATCTTTTTAAAGTAATCGACCACAAGCACTTTTGGATAGAACATAATAGATTTATTCTAGTGTTTTCGCAATTATTTCCACTTATTTCAATTTTTGCAGGATTACCAATAAAATATATACTTTTATTTTACTCGATTGGTCATGCTTTATTTCAATATATAATTTTTTTAATTTGCAGAAATCTTTATAAACAAACATGGACAGGAATATTGTTAATATTATTACAAACAGTAGGAATATTAATTGCATACTTTGGTCCAATGTACGAATTGTTTTATGGAGCAGGGTTACTGATTCTGTTCACAGTAATTTTGTATGACGGGAAATTTAATTTTATAAATTTACTGTTAATGATTTTTCTTGCTCTATTGATATTTACAAGCCATCAATACACTTATTTTTTAATGATTTTTGTTTTATTATTTCATTTTGAAACCTATAAGCCAATAAGGGTAATTAAATCTAAAACATTAACCGATATAGCTGAATATAAGCAAATAACAATTCTAAAATTTTTTAAAATTCAGTACTTATGGAAATATTTAAAAGTATATTTATTAATGTTTATTACATTAATATGCGTTATGATTTTCAAAAAATATACTGCCTCGGAATACGAAATTGGAAAAACGCAAGCATTTATTAACAATTTAAAATATGCAAACTACGACTTCAATTATATAAAATCGTTAATTAATTTTTTATTTGAATTATACAAAGAACTGCTTGTAATTATCTTTATTACATTAGGTTATTATATAATTAAGAAGCAATTTTTATCGTCAGTCATATATATATTCTTTTTAATTTTTATTATTTCGATGCTAAATATTTCAAATTATGGTTTTGAACATACCAGATATCAGGAATGTGTTTATTTTCCATTAATTTTCATTAGCTGCTATCCTTTTTCAAGAATTATATTCGGAGAAAACAATCCTTTTTTTAGAAATGCTTTTTTTTCTATTGCAGTTTTTATTATTGTTTTACGTTTGTTCTTTATTTCGTATGAAGGCAAAAAATTTAGCAATCGTGTTAATGTAATGCAAAATATTATACAACAATGTCAAACTCTGAAAGGAAATAAATTTGTAATAAGTATCGAAAAAATTGATGCGGTGGAAAATGTTGGCACAAACTGGTCATATCCTATTGAATCAATGTTAATTTCAAGTATAAATCCTTCACAAAAAGCGGTTACAATCTGCACTGATGAAGACATAAATTATGAACAAAATTTCAATAAATTAACTCCTCAGAATTATATGTTTCGAAAATGGGACATTTATAATATAAGTACTTTAAATAACAAATATTTTAAATTCGCTCAAACTAATTATACATTTCTGAATAGCAATATTGAAATGAATTACGATTTTAATTTGCTCAACGATTATATCGAAATTAAATATGATTCAAATTTAAAAATTGTAGAAAATAATTCGGAAATTTATTTGCCTGTTACTATTTCAAACAATTCTGATTTCCCGTTATATTCTAATAAAAAAAATGATTTGCAAATTTGCTATAAATGGGAAAATGCTGAAAATAAAGTCGTTTCGGCTATTTGTAAAATACCAATTCTAACAGATATTTATAAATCTTTAGAGCAAAATATCACTATAAAAAAACCGGCAATTAAAGGAAACTACATTCTAATAATTGAGTTAATGTATAATAACAGCGATTTGTTTAACTCTAAATGTAGGATTAATTTTAATATCTGATATTTTCTCATAATTTTGATTTCTAAAAATTTAGTAGATATGGTTTTGTCTATATTGATTCCTGCATATAACGAAGAAAATACGATATTAAAAATTTTACAAAAAGTTAATTCGGTAAAACTACCCGATAATATTGAAAAACAAATCATTGTAATTAACGATGGTTCTACAGATAATACATTAAAATTATTAGAAGAACATGTAAAAAATACAAATAATATTACTATTCTCAATAATGAAAAAAATTCTGGAAAAGGAGCTTCAATTAATAACGGAATTAAACATGCAACAGGCGATTTTGTTGTAATTCAGGATGCCGATTTAGAATGCGACCCCGACGAATACGTGTTATTGTTAAAACCAATTTTAGACGGTCATGCAGATGTGGTTTATGGAAGCCGTTTTATTGGTGGAAAACCACACAGAGTTATGTTTTTCTGGCATTCGTTCGGAAATAAAACACTTACATTTTTATCGAACATGTTTACCAATTTAAACCTAACCGACATGGAAACATGCTATAAAATGTTTAAATCCGAATTTATTAAACAAATAGATATAAAAGAAAAACGATTTGGTTTTGAACCAGAAATTACAGCAAAAATCTCGAAAATTAAAAATATTAGAATTTACGAGGTAGGAATTTCTTTTTATGGACGTACATATATCGAAGGAAAAAAAATAAATTTCAAAGATGGTTTTAAAGCAATTTGGTGTATAATAAAGTATAATTTATTTGCCTAATTTTTCCAAAGTATCATAGGTAGAAGTTCTTTCAACTGCAATAAAACCGGCAGAACTCACAATTTTCTTTAATTCGGTAATGCTTAAATTTGGTTTTTGGTCTTTAGCTCCTGCCATTGAATATATTTTTGTAGAATCTTCGATAGTTCCATCAAAATCGTCTGCACCAAAAGATAACGCCAGTTGTGCATATTCTTTGCCTAGCATGGGCCAATAAGCTTTTATATGCTTAAAATTTGACATATAAATTCTACAGATTGCATAATTTCGTAAATCTTCTAATAGAGTAATTTCACCAATATTACTAAGAGTATTATTTAACATTTTAAATTTCAATGGAATAAAAGCCATAAATCCACCGGTTTGTGATTGCAAATCTCTTAACAACGACATGTGTTCGACCCGATGAACGTAGCTTTCGATATGTCCATAAAGCATTGTAGCATTAGATTTTATTCCAACCAAATGAGCTTGTTTGTGAATTTCGAGCCATCTTTCTGAATTTGTTTTTTCGGGACATATTTTAGTTCGAATTTCGGAATTAAAAATTTCGGCACCGCCTCCGGGAATTGA
>MENC01000306.1:12011-14513 GCA_001768155.1 Bacteroidetes bacterium GWA2_30_7 | reverse complement strand
CTTCAATTAATTCTACATAATAATATAGAGCCTTATCGGGATGTACTCCTCCAACTATATGAACTTCGGTAATTCCTTTTTTACTTTCGTTTTTTACTTTATCGACCATTTGCTCAATAGTAAACTCCCAACTTCCCGACTCTCCTTTTTTTCGTGAATAAGAGCAAAATTTACATTTATAAATACAAATATTTGTTGGCTCAATGTGAATGTTTCGGTTATAATAAACATCAAAATTATTGTAGCTTTTACGAATAAAATCGGCAATTACAGCTAAATCTCCTGTTTCGGCTTTTTCGTATAAATAAAGACAGTCGGCGTTAGTAATTGGAATGTTTTGTATAACTTTTTCGACAATCTTTTTCAGTATATTGTCTTTACCGGATTTTGCTATATTGTGTATCAAATTGTTAAAAGGTCTTTAGAGGTAATAATGTTCATGTGTTTATATTTTTTTGACAGAGCCTGTCCCGATTTTTCTGGAATTTACAAGATTTACAGGTTTGAGCTTGTTAATCCTGTAAACTCTGTCTAAATCTTTCTTCTGTTAAAAAACAAAGATATACAAAAATAAGGGAAAAGGTTCAAGCCTAAAAAGAAAAGCTCGAATGAAACATCTACTGAAAAGTCGGGGTAAGCTATGACTAAAAAAGACACTCAGGAGAATGATTATTTAGCACGACAATATGCCACTGTTCATCCAATATATATGTTTCAGGCAAATTAATTATTAAAACTTAAAATTGAATTTTTTTTTAAAATCTGTTCTGAAATTTATAAATTTCCAAATTTATTTTCTCTTTGATTTTTTGGTAACAGATGCAAGAGGAATGTTGCTGATTATTTGAGTATTTACTGCTTTGAAAAATTGTGCTGAAATTGTTTTTAAATCAGTAATTGTTGACGGATATTCTTCTGTTGCAAAGCTTCCAAAAAGATATTTTCCTTGCGAATCGTATAACGAATAGTGAACTTTGATTAGCATATTATTAGTATTACTTCCGGTTTTATATGGATTTAAGTAATTTCCAATTATTTCAAATTGATTGATAAACAGCAAATAGTCTGTGGTATTTTTTCTCGATAGCTCAATTAAAAATGCGGGGGAATTAAATTTTACGTGCATAAATTTATTCGTAACGTCTGTAACAGGACTTACAACTTCGCCTTTATTGGCTTTTTTACGTTCTTTTTCGGCTTTTTTGTCGCTTACCATAAGTTGGCTGTGGGTGTATCCCGAAGGTTTTTTCTTATCCAGTCCCATCGCTTTTTCAAATACATAATTAGAATTTGAATAAACATTTTCGATGTCGTCGTTATTAGAGATAGTATAGCCCGAAAGTATGCTAATTGCTTTACATGTATCGTTAAGTTGCTTTATCAGGCTATTATCATAACCAATTCTAAAAGAGTTCATTATTTGCTCAAAAGAATTTCCGGTTTGCTTGGCAATTTCTTTATCGGCATCGTTATAATATAAGCGAGGACTAAAGGGAATTACTAAAACAGTTTTGTTGGTTTTATTATTTATAGAAGTGTCAGGAACAATACTTTGCGAAAAAGATTTTGATATTACAAAGATTGAAAATATAAGAAATAATTTGAACATATATTTATTGCGTTTTTTGAAATATTGCTACATTGTTTACGATTGCAAACTGATTAATATATTGATAAACACCTTGAAGCGTGGCGACAGTCACCTTCAAGCGTGTTAAAAGAATGAAGGAATGGTTAAATGATTGTTAAGCAGTTTAACACTTCGACATAACAATTTAGCAATACAACAATTTACAATTTATCTTTATTTTACAAGTGTTAATTCGTTTATAAGATTTGTTGCTCCTGCATACTTATCGACCACAAAAAGAACGTATCTAATATCACAAATTATTGTTTTTTGTAAATTGTTTTCGAAAGCAATATCGCCACTCATAGCTTCCCAGTTTCCATCGAAAGCAGTTCCAATTAATTCGCCATCACCATTTATAACAGGGCTGCCGGAGTTTCCGCCTGTTATGTCGTTATTTGTTGTGAAACAAACTCTTAGGTCGCCATTTTCGCCATATTGTCCGTAATCTTTATTGTTATAAAGCTCTTTTAACTTCGATGGAACAATAAACTCGTCGTCGTTTGGATTTTCTTTTTCTATAATTCCCTTAATAGTAGTGTAATAATTAAATTTTACAGCATCGGCAGGATTGTATTTTCCAACTGTACCATAAGTTAATCTTAGCGTTGCATTTGCATCAGGATAAAATAGTTTGTCTTTTTGCATTTCAAGCAAAGCAGCTACAAATAATCTCATTCCTTGCTCAAGCGTGTCGTTTGTTCCGGCATTTTCGGCAGTAAATTGAAAATAAAGGCTTAACACTTCGCGAGTAATTTCAAATGCAGGGTCTTTTTCAATTGCCTTATAATTAGGCTTATTTAAAAAGCTGTAATACTTTGCAGAATCGGCAAAAATTGATTTAGAAAATACAAAATCGGCATATTTATCGA
>MENC01000306.1:11282-11989 GCA_001768155.1 Bacteroidetes bacterium GWA2_30_7 | reverse complement strand
AAATTTTTGCTTCTTCTTTTAAAGCTGATATTTCCTGAGTTATAGCTTCACCGGAATTAGGAGCGTTTTTTAACAAATTGTATAACATAAACGATTTGTAAGGAAAAAGTGCAATCTCTGAACCCTGAAACATTCCTTCAAAAATATACTGTCGGGATAAAGCAACTTTTTTGTCTTCTGTAAAAGATTTTTCTAATAAATATAGAACATCGCCATACTTGGTTTTTCGGGCTGGGTCGGCTTCAATCCATGTTTGGAGGTTATTTTCAAGGCTTGCTTTTTGGTCGTAAATTTTTAATTTTTTTAGACCTTTACTTTGACCGATAAAATATTTCCAATAATTACTTGATTCGGCATATTTTGAGGCATATTGAATTCTTATTTTGTTGCTTTTATCCATATATTCCTTCATTATATTAAGTTTTTTGGTACGAATTTTTATTGCTGCCGGATTCAAAATACTCAATGTTTGGTCAACACCATAAGAAGTAAGATAACGTTCGGTTGAACCTGGAAATCCTAATATCATAGAAAAGTCATTTTCTTTTACTCCCTTTAACGAAATTGGTAAATATTTTTTTGACTTATATGGAATATTATCTTTCGAATATGTTGCCGGCTTCCCATCGGGACCTGTGTAGATTCTGAAAATACTGAAATCGCCTGTATGTCGGGGCCACATCCAATTATCGGTATCGCCGCCAAAT
>MENC01000306.1:397-11266 GCA_001768155.1 Bacteroidetes bacterium GWA2_30_7 | reverse complement strand
CTATTTTATTTGAAATTTCTTCTGTTTTTGCAATTCTTGAAGCCTCTGTCATTGTATCATTTAAAACTGCGAGCACCTTGTCTGTAACATCTTCCATTCTTACAAGAAAAGAAACTGTCATTCCTTCATTTGTAAGTTCTTCTTGTTTAGTTTTTGCCCAGAAACCATCTTTCAAATAATCGTTTTTTTCAGAACTATGTTCTTGAATTGATTCGTAACCACAATGATGGTTGGTTAACATTAATCCTTCGGGTGAAATAACTTCGCCGGTGCAGTAAAATCCAAGTGGGTCGGTAGATTCACCTAATCCGCCAATTGCATCTTTAAGGCTTGCATTATTTATATCGTATATTTGTTCGGCAGTAAGATTTAATCCTTTAGCTTTCATTTTATCGTAAATCTGACTTTTTATCAAAAGTGGCAACCACATTCCTTCGTCAGCTATAAGCGACAAGTTGAATATTAGCGAGATACTTACAAAAATTAATAATACTTTTTGCATAATTTTTTAAATTTAAAAAACAAAGTTAATAGTTTGTTTCAGACTTCTTATGTTAGGTGGATTAAATTTTTGTGTGTGCATTAATCTAATAATTCGGTATATTTTGAGATTGACTTCGTCGAGCTAAAGGTTGCTTCGTTCCTCGTAATGACGAAAAGTCTGGCTGTCTGCATGTTACGTCATTGCGAACGCAGTGAAGCAATCTCCTGATTAATAGTATTTTAAAAAAATATACCAAACTATTATTAATCGTAGTAGGGATAGTTTTTATCAAAATAATTAATTTTAACTAGAAAATGATATTCTCCTTTTCCACCCATAAAAGTAAATTCGACTTTAATTTTCATGCCATTATAATTTTTCCATTGGGCTTCTATAACATCATAGCCCCAATGCTTTTTTTGATATGGGTCGATAAAGCTTGTGTCGCCTGTAATTGTTGTATCAGGATTGCCATAAACTTTTGTAAAGTCAGCAATAATTTTTCTAGTTGCAGATAGGCAGTTTCTGAAATTTGTATCATTTATTTCGTCGATATATTTATCAAAATGAATCCAGTTCAGTGTATCATTTTTAAAACGATAGCCCCATTCGCCCTCAATTCCGTAAAGATTTTCTGTTCTGGAAAGTGTTATTGTTTTTTCATAAGTTGCAGATTCCATGTTTGGATAAATTTTCTTCACTTGGTTTATCGACATAGCAATTGTGGCTTTGGATTGCGAATATGTATTGAAGAATGCAGAAAATATTATGAGGGTTGTGTAAATAAATTTCATAAATATTAGATTGTGTGTTTTTCTAACTGTAAACATTTGGATTGTGCTTTTCGAGCCAATTTTCAGGTTTTTCTACTATTTTCCAGCCAAATTTTTTGTAAAGCTCATGAGCATCGCTTGTTAGCAATATCCATCGTCTAAGTCCTTGCAAATTAGGATGCGACACAACTGTTTCGATTAACCATTTTGAGAGTCCTTGTCCACGAAAATCATCTAAAACAAAAACATCTCCTAAATATGCAATTGTAGAAAAATCGGATATTATTCTGGCATAACCAATTTGTCGGCATTCGTGCATAAGTCCAAAGTTTAACGAATTATTAAAAGCGGTTTGAACTTTTTCGAAAGAAATATTTCTACTCCAATATGATTGATTTGCAAGAAAATTATGTATTACAAACAAGTCAAGCTTTGTATTATCGGTAGTAATTAAAAAATTTCCTTTGTTGATATTAATTGTTTCCATTTTTATATGTTGCTTTACTTAATTATAGTTCCAAAAGTTACAACTAAAAACAAAGGCAAATTGAATTTAGTCGTAGTGAAATCTGCATTTTGCTATTAGAATTTCGTCGCCATTTACTTTGTAAATTAATCGGTGCTCTCCGTCAATTCTGCGAGACCAAAAACCTTTATATTTATGTTTAAGCGGTTCTGGTTTTCCTACTCCTGAAAACGAATTTCGGGATATGTCTTTTAGTAAAGAATTTATTTTGGAAAGTATTTTCCTGTCGGTATTTTGCCAATACAAATAGTCTTCCCACGATTCATCAACAAATACATATTTCATTCGTCAATCAGTTCTTTAGAAAACGATGAACCATTTTTCAGTTTTTTAATAGCCGAATCAAGCCTTTTTTTATTTGTTTTGGAAGATAATTCGTGATTTGTTGCAAATAAAGAGTTGTACTCTTCTAATGACATTATTACAATTCCGTTGTTTTTACCTCTGTTAATTAATAGAGTTTCAAAGTTTTCTGTTACCTGATTCAGATAGCGTTTAATATCTTTTCTGAAATCGGAAATAGTTGTCGTAAGCATATTTTGAAATTTTATGTACCATATTATGTACAAATATATGTACAAATAGCTGAAAAGTCAAATTTACTTTTAATCTTTAAATGGTTTTTTAACAGTTAATGTTTATGCATTTCTCTGTTGGTGAAAACACCAACAATG
This sequence comes from Bacteroidetes bacterium GWA2_30_7, assembly GCA_001768155.1. Classification (GTDB taxonomy): domain Bacteria; phylum Bacteroidota; class Bacteroidia; order Bacteroidales; family GWF2-33-38; genus GWA2-31-9. Next base: position 8,809 of record MENC01000306.1, on the reverse strand, counting down.
GCACATCTTTTATTTTATCATTAATCTATGAAAAAACTTTCCTTTCTCAGTAAACTTATATACACCTGTACCTTGTTTTTGAATTATATCGTATGCTTCTAAAGTAGAAAGAAGGTTAACACTTATTTTCTGAGTATCCCTAACATCTGTTCCATTTTGAATAAATTTAATTAATAAATTATATTCATCTACTTGATATTGACTTTGTTTAATTTTTTGAGATAGATCATTCAATTCATTTTGGGATACTTCAGGAACTTCTTTTACGATAGGTTCAGAATTAAAATTAGATTTTTTATATTCCTCTAATTGTAAATTCAACTGTTTAATATCGTTATTTTTATTGTTAAGTAATTTTTCAAAACGCTCCTCTTGTTTAGAAATCAGTTCTCTTAAATCTATTGATTGCTCAATAGTCAAAAGCTGTTTTTTGTCAGCTATATTTTTTTGATCTTTTTTCCATTTGTTAAATTTTAAAGAAAGCCAAAAAGCACCATTTGAAAAAAAAGGAATTATGGTTAGTAATATTAATGTAGATAATAATGGATATGTTATTAAATGATGTGTCTCTGAAAAATTATTAATAATGTAATCAATTTTATTGCTTGCAATTTTTTCTTCAGAAATAAAGATTGTCAAGTAAATTATTTTCCAATTCCATAAAATCCACGAAAGAATTAGTGTTCCAAAGAATGGACTCGTTGTTCTTTCATAAAGAATAGAATTTAGCGATTTCTTAATATCATTCATGTGTTTGATTTTTTATTTTCTAACGAAGATAATGAATGTTTTGCAATTCAAAAATTATACTTTGTAATCCCTATCCTTATACTTATAATCGTTAGTTTTCAATAATTTCATAATTTCCACAGGGTTTTTCTTAACCATATTTCGGCAAGCACGGTAAGCAATCCAGTATGAGTTTTTGTCGCCGCTTTCGACTAATTCTGAAACTATTTTCTTTATTAAATTGGGCAAATGCCGTGATAAATCGCTTAGGTTATTTCCAACGGCTGTGCGAGGATATGCCGATTTTTCTTTAAACAAATGTAGTAGTATTTCTAACGAATAGTCAGGATTTTTATAAAACCATTTATTTTCTTGCACAGGGCGAAGTGTTTCGGCAACAAAGCGTCGCATATTCGGGTTTTCAGATTTAACTAGCTTTAAAAGAAACTGTTGCATTTCATTCGGATATTTTTTAATTAATCTTCTGAAAAACATTTGAGAAATTTCACGCATAATCCAATCGTCCGAAATTGCTGAACGTTCAAAGTAAATCAACACTTCTGAATAATCTTTTAATCCATAATTTGAAATAATTCCAAGTGCAACCGATTTGCTTTTATATTCTGAAGAACTTTCAAAAAGCTTTTTTGCAAAATCAAAAGCGTCAATATTTTTTTCACTACAAATGTCGAAAATAGAGTTGGAAAGCAATTTTACAATATGCACAATTCCGTACGAAATTCGTTTGTTTTCGGGAATTGAATCGTACATTTTGTCAATTATTTCTGTAATTTTTTCGGTTTGTTTTAAATCACTTTCATTTTGATTAAAGATTAATTCATTAACTGCGTGTTCTATTTAATTTGTAATAAGTTGCATTTAATTACCGAATTATTTAAGACCTATTTTTTGATTATTTTCCAGCATTTTAATCGCTTCGTTTAAACGCTTAATTTGAGTTTCTTCTTTTTTTGCAAACATTATCCAATTAATGTATTGTTTTTGATGCGAAGGAGCTAGTTTTTTGAAATTTTCGTAAGCAATCTTATTAGTTTTCAATTCAGATTCAAACTGTTCGGGAAGTTTTAATTGTTCAATATTAACTTCGTTCTTACTAAGTTTATAAATATCTATTCCTTCAATTTTTTCGAGTCCTGAATCGGCCATAAGTCCCTCTTTAAGAAGTTTTTGTATGCGAAGTTTATTCGAATCAGACCAATTGCTTTTTTTATTGCGTGGAGTAAATTTTTGACAATATTTTTCGCTGTCGATTGTTCTGACTGTGCTGTCAATCCAACCAAAACATAATGCTTCTTCAACTGCTTCATCATAAGTTACAGTTGGCATTTTTGTATGCTTCTTATAATAAACCAGCCAGATTTCTTTAACAGAATTATGGTTTTTTTCGAGCCATTTACGCCATTCCTGACGATTTTTACAGATTACGGTATTTGGATTTATCATTCTTTTACTTCCTCATTAGAATCATTATTTTTATTCAAATGTATTTGAATTCCAATTTCCAAAATATAACTAATTATTTCAGAACCATTACCCGAAAATTTAATCTTATCTTTATCAGTATCATTTACTATAAAACCTGATGCGGACCTCCTTATATAATATTGAAACATTGGTAAAATTTCAATGCCAACATTTTTGGTTATAAAATATGTATATCCCATTCCAATATTAAAATTAAAAAATTGTGATTTAGATAGATGATATTTTTTACTATTTGAGTTTTTCTCTTTTATAAAACTATTTCCAAATAATGGACAAATATGTGCAAAAACAGCATGTTTTTTAATTGGACCATAATATCTAAGGAAAGGACCAAGTTCTAAAGTATTACTGTTTTGAAAACTTATATAAGGTGAATATGGTGATGAAAATTGTTTTGAATAAAAATAACTATAGCCTGTTCCTACTCCAATTGCAAAGTTATTTATTACAAACCAACCTATTTTTGGGTTTAGTGATATATTAAATTGGGCAAGATCTTTATAATTGTAATAGCCATTACCACTGATATTTAATAAAATATCACCTTTGTTTGTTTGCGAAAAACAAATCGTTGCACAAAATATAGAAAATAGAATAATAAACCTTTTTTTCATAAATCAATGTTTTAAAATAATTAAAGCTAATTAGGAGAAATATCTTTTTCAGTCAATTTTTGAGATTCACTTTTTTTTGTCTTATTGCCTCTTTTTAGTGGATAAGTTCCCGGCAAAATTACTTCTAACAATTTTTTTCCCCATAAACCAAGCCTTACTGCACAAGCAAGTGATGCAAGGCTTAATAATAATGTATCAAAGCCATAGTTATCATATTTAGCAAAGAAAAAAACTACAGCCGAAAGAATTAAAATTAAAGTGCTAAATATTATTTTGATTTTGAGAAGTGGAGATAAGAGTGTTTTGAACCGGGTAAGCCCGTCAATTACACCTGAAATTATTGCTAATATTAAAGTAAATGGAAAAATTGTTATTGCAAAAATTAATACATTAAAAATAACTTCCGGATAAAAATCTGGAAAAATCATTTTCAACAATATCATTATTGGTATAAGTACAACAAATGTTTGCGATAAATGTATCGCAATTGGATGTAAATCAAACGCTAAGATTGTTTTTCGGTTGGCAGAAACTCTTTCTCTATAAGGTTCAAAAACTTTTCGCGGCATACCGCAAGCAGGACAAACATCGCCAAGTTTATCTGCTTCAATTACAAAACCGCATGGACGGCATCTTACTAATTCTTTCATAATTAATATTATTTAATTTTTATTTTCTCAACTCTCACAGCATGTCTTCCACCTTCAAATTGAGTTTTTAAAAATTCGTCAACTATCTCAAACGCAACTTTTTCATCAATAAACCTTGCGGGAATTGCACAAATATTAGCATCGTTATGAAGTTTTGCAAATTTAGATATTTCTGCATTCCAGCATAATGCTGAACGAATTTCTTTATGTTTATTTGCAGCCATATTAATTCCATTACCGCTTCCGCAAAATGAAAAACCTATTTCAACTTCTTTATTTTCAATTGCATTTGCAAGTTTATGAGCAAAATCGGGATAATCGACACATTGTTCAGAATACGTTCCAAAATCTATAGTTACTATCCCTTTTTCGTTAAGGTAATTTTTAATTTTTTCTTTAAACAAGTAGCCTGCATGGTCGCAAGCCAAACCTACTGATTTATACATACTATAATTTTTAATATTTTTTCAACATTCTTTAATTATCTGACTGCTATTTTTTTTGATGACTATGTTTTAAAACATAGCTGAAATCAAGAGTATTAAGGCTTTTAATAAAATATTTAATAATAAAGACAAATTTTAATAAATTAATTTTTTTATTTCATTTATGTATTTGCATATTGAATATTTCTAAATATGCAAGGGTTATTTTTCAAAATTATCTTCATTTAATTAACATCGTTTTAATATAAAATTCATCTAAATTTAATCCACAATTTTTTATATTTGCATTTATCAACCCATGTTAATATCTTTAATAATTAATTGGTATTCAAATTAAGAAACGATTAATTTATTGTTAATATCGGATTAAACTTTCTTAATATTGAATTTTAAAAGTAAATAAATAAAAACATATATACAGTATTAACAGGGTAATAATATCATCATTTATACAAATTTTAAAAAAATGAATAATAATAATAATATAAGAGAAAAAGGATTCATAGATATTAAACCAGATAAAAATATTAATTTAGTATCGGAAATTAAAAAATTAAAGATAGAAAAAAATGCTGTAATTCTTGCACACTACTACCAAAAACCCGAAATTCAAGACATTGCAGATTTTGTTGGAGATAGCCTGAAATTATCGCAGGAAGCAGCTAAAACCGAATCGAAAATAATAGTATTTGCAGGAGTTCATTTTATGGCTGAAACGGCTAAAATTCTTTCTCCAAAATCTAAAGTTTTATTGCCAGATTTAAATGCAGGATGTTCACTTGCTGACTCTTGTCCGACTGATGAATTTATAAAATTTAAAAGTATGTATCCCGACCATATAGTAGTTTCTTATGTTAATACTACTGCCGAAATTAAAGCCGAATCGGATATTATTTGTACTTCATCGAATGCGGTTAAAATTATTAATTCTTTAGCCCCTGAGCAGAAAATAATATTTGCTCCCGACCGTAATTTAGGAAACTACATAAATAGTGTTACAGGTCGAAATATGGTTATTTGGAATGGTGCATGTCATGTTCACGAAGAATTTTCGTTAGAACGAATATTAGAGCTTAAAAAAGAGAATCCTGATGCAAAAATAATTGCTCATCCCGAATGTGAAAAACCTGTATTATTAGTTTCAGATTTTATTGGTTCTACCGAAGCTTTGTTAAAATACACAATATCAGACAATAATAATAAATATATTGTAGCTACAGAATCTGGAATTTTACATCAAATGCAAAAAGCCAATCCTAATAAAACTTTTATACCGGCTCCACCAAAAGACAGCACCTGCGGATGTAATGATTGTCGTTTTATGAAACTTCATACAATTGAAAAAATATATAATTGCTTAAAATACGAACTTCCAGAAATTACACTTGATGAAAAATTAAGAATGAGAGCTGAAAAGTCGTTGATTAGGATGTTGGAATTGTCGAAGTAAAATTTTGATATTTAATATATTATAATTATATTTAAAAAAGTTAAACAAAATATTTATTATGAGTAATATAAAATTATTTGAAAGCAAACAAATTCGTTCTGAGTGGATTGAATCTGAGCAAAAATGGTATTTTTCAGTGCAAGACGTAGTCGAAGTTCTTACAGATAGTGCTGATGTTAAGCAATATATAAAAAGAATATTAAGCCGAGATGAAATACTTAAAAGCAACTGGGGTACAATTTGTACCCTAGTTGAAATGAAAGCAGCTGACGGAAAAAATAGAAAAGTTCAAGCATCAGATACTAAAGGACTTTTACGTATTATTCAATCAATTCCTTCACCAAAAGCAGAGCCATTTAAACAATGGCTGGCTCAAGTTGGTTCTGACAGATTAGATGAAATTGAAAATCCTGAATTGGCTGCACAAAGAACTCGTGAATTATATAAAGCTAAGGGCTATCCTGATGAATGGATTGAAAAACGAATGCGAAGTATTGCAATACGTGAAGAACTCACAGAAGAATGGAAAAATAGAGGTGTAAAAGAACAACTTGAATATGCTATTCTGACCGCTGAAATTTCAAAAGCTACTTTTGGACTTACTCCTAAAGAATATAAACATTTAAAAGGATTGAAAAGTCAAAATCTTAGAGACCACATGACAGACCTTGAACTAATATTTTCGATGCTAGGTGAAGCTTCAACAACTAAAGTAACAAGAGCTAAAAATGCTAAAGGATTTATTGAAAATAAAAAAGCTGCAAAAATAGGAGGAAAAATTGCGGGAAATGCTCTTAAAGAGCTAGAAAAAGAAAGTGGTGAAAAAGTAATAACATCTGAAAATTATTTACCTGAAACTAAAAAAATTAAAGAACTAAAAATCGTTGATTAGGATGTTGGAATTGCAAATATGAAGTTTAAAATTGTAATTATATTATTATTATTTTCAATTTATTGTAATAGTCAAAACGATACTACATTTAATGCGGTTAAGCTGAATATTTCAAAATTATTAATTAATGAACTTAATTTATCGTTTGAGCATAAGTATTTTAATAATGCATTTGAAATTTGTGTAGGATATGTTTACCCAGCTAAATATATTGGTTTGATTACTAATGATTTAATAAATTCTTATGGAATTGAACCAATTTATTATTTTAAAGGTTTTACATCAAGTATAAGTTATAAAATATATTTTAATAAATACAATTATAGAAATTTATACTTTAGTTTATCTGTTTTATATAAAAATGTAGCTTTTGATAATAAATGGATTTCAGATGGAAGTGGTTCTGATTATGCTCCAGACATGTATGTTTCTCAAAAAAGAAAAATATATGGAGGGATTTTAAAATGTGGTATTTTATTAGGTCGAAAAAAGCATAGTTTTTATGAAGCTTACGTTGGAATAGGTGTTAAAATTTTAAATTCTAATACTGAATATCATTATTATACTGTAGGTCCACATGAAAATGATCATTATTATTATAATGGTTCGCCTAATTTTCATACATTAAAATATGATAATGGAATATATAATTATCCTTATATAAATTTTGGTATTAAGTATGGATTTGGTTGGTAATAACTTTTAATTTAAATTTTTAAATTGATGAAACGAATAATAAATAATTTTATATACTTTTTGTTTATTATTGAATTTGCATTGTTAGTAAATTCATGTAAAAATGACAATGAAGAAGATTTAAAAATTTGTGATACAACAAATGTTAGTTACTCGTCTATAAAAACAATTTTTGATAATAATTGCGTTCGTTGCCATAACGACCAAATTAATAACAACGACATTCTTCTTAATACTTATGAAAATGCCAAAACTGCCGCAGAATCAGGTCTTTTATATAAAGCTGTAAATCATTTATCTGGTGCTACGCCAATGCCTTATCAATTGCCAAAATTAGAAAATTGTGAAGTTCGTAAAATTTCCATTTGGATTGAAACTAATACACCCGAATAATTATTATAAAATATGCTTAAATTTTTATTTTTAATTCTAATATTGATAGTAACTAAAGGTTTTATATTTTGTCAATCATTGTTAGATGAATTGAATAGTGAAAATAATAAAATACAAGATACTGTATTTACAAATGCTACATTTAAATCGACAAAAATTATTAACGGACAAAGTATAGAAACTGTAGGTAAAAATGAATTAAATTTTATTATATCTCATAGATTCGGAAATATTAATAGCGGAGTTCATCAGTTTTATGGTTTAGACCAAAGCTTTATTCGTTTTGGTTTAGAATATGGATTAAATAAAAAAATAGATATTGGTATTGGAAGAAGTCGAGAACAAGAACTTGTTGACGGATACATTAAAATTAAGTTATTAAGTCAGGCAAAAGGTGGGTATAATATGCCATTAACAATTACATTATATTCTTCCATCGCAGTTAAAATGCAAAAGTGGGTTAATCCTGAAGTAAATTATAAAAATATTCATCGATTATTTTATGTAAATGAACTTTTAATAGCCCGAAAATTTTCAGATAAAATTTCTCTGCAATTAGCTCCCGGATTCGTTCACAGAAACCTTACGTTAACAAAACAAGATAAAAATTTAATACCATATATTGGATTAGCCGGAAGATATAAAATTTCAAAACGAATTGCTTTAAGTTCAGAATATTATTGGGTTTATCCTGAGCAAACATCGTTTAAAATTTACAATCCATTTTCGGTTGGAATTGATATTGAAACAGGTGGACATGTATTTCAATTACATTTTTCAAATTCGAGAGGAATGCATGAAAAAATGATTCCCGAAAATCTTAATAATTGGCAAAATGGTGATTTTGGTTTTGGTTTTAATATTGTTAGACATTTTAATTTAAATAGAAATAATAATTTAAAATATTGATAATATGAAATTTAAAATAATTATATTAATAATTTTACTTCCTGTTTTTACATATAGCCAACTTTATAAAGTAAGCGAAGGAAGTGTGAAATTTATTTCGGATGCCCCCTTAGAATTAATAAAAGCA
>MENC01000306.1:161-340 GCA_001768155.1 Bacteroidetes bacterium GWA2_30_7 | reverse complement strand
GTTCCAATGATTTCATTTGAAGGATTTAACAGCTCTTTACAACGAACGCATTTTAACGAAAATTATGTAGAGTCATCAAAATTTCCAAATGCAACTTTTGAAGGAAAAATTATTGAAGATATTGATTTTAGTGTTCCTGGAAATTTTGATATACGCGGTAAAGGAAAATTTACTATTCA
>MENC01000306.1:0-147 GCA_001768155.1 Bacteroidetes bacterium GWA2_30_7 | reverse complement strand
CCCGAATTATTAAGTGTAAAATTATAATTCAACAAAATAAAATATTAATAAGCTCTAAATTTACAGTAATGTTGGCAGACCATAATATTACAATTCCGAGTGTTGTAAGTAAAAAAATTACCGAAGAAGTAGTTGTAGAAATTAACA
>MENC01000305.1 GCA_001768155.1 Bacteroidetes bacterium GWA2_30_7 | reverse complement strand
TAAAGTAATTTTTTTTGAAACATCTATTTGTTGACTTGAATATGAGAAAATTATATCTGTATTTTTTTCAATTTCTTTTAAAACATATTCAATAGATTTATTTTTCGCTTTTATAGTGATTTTCTTTGTTAAATCTAATGTTTGAGAAAAAAGAAAAGAACAATTAAATAAAATTAAAATCCATAATAAACTTGAAATATTGTAAACTTTGTTTTTCAAATTTTATTGAATTATTTAGTAGTTCCGCCTTCATATAATTTTGTAAAAACACTGTCAACCGGTTCCCAAAGTTCAATTTTATTGTTTTCTAAATCAAGTATGTGTACGAATTTTCCATAATCGTATGTTTCAATCGAATCTAAGATTTTTACACCATTATTACGAAGTTCTTCAACAAGTTTTACGATATTTTCAACTCTGTAGTTTATCATAAATTCGCGTTCAGATGGTTCAAAATATTTAGTTTTTTCACTGAATGGACTCCATTGTAAGTATCCAATTTGTTCAGGTTTATCAGCCATTCTGAATTCAAACATAGAACCATATTCGTTTGTTACAAGACCTAAGTTTTTATTATACCAGTTTCTCATTTCGCCTGGATTTTTGCATTTAAAAAAAATGCCACCAATTCCGGTTACTTTTTTTGAATCATTTTTCATACTATCTGCAATTAAATTTTGAGATTTTGATACCATATAACATGTTACCAATAAATAAATTATTAAAATTTTTTTCATAAGGCAGTAAATTTAATATTATTTTTTTTACAAATCAAACGTGCAACTTCTCTTCCAATTTTTAGTGCAACTGGAATTCCTCCACCAGGTGTGTTCCAATGGCTAGCATAATAAAAGTTTTTTAAACCTTTTAAAGTCAATTTTACAGGTGGTTTTGCCAAAAAATTATTTCCTGGCATCCAACCTTGTGTACTTCCCTGCCAATTATTTGTATATCTGAGGAATGTAGCTGGTGTTGCAATATCAATCATTTCAATATCAGCTTTTTGTATTCTAACTTTTTCATCTAAAATGTCAAATACTGTTTCAGCAAAATTAAGTTTTAAACTTTTATATTTTTCAATATTTTTTACTCGATGATTTATCCAGAAATCGCCATTATTTGTGTAGAAACAAATAGAAATCAAAGTTTTACCTTCGGGAGCTAATGTTTTATCGTAATTGTAAATATGTACTTCAAAGCGTTTATATTTTGTGCCATCGGGCGAAGTTATTTCTGTTTCTAACGGGAATCTAAAAAAATGTGGTAAATCGCTCAAATCTTTATTAATACCTAACGAAAACATAACTACCGAAAAGAAGGTTTTAAGTTTTTCTTGTTTTTTTAATGAAAGTAAAGTTTTATTAATATACTTTCCTTCGAGTGCATTAAAAATTGTGTAATACCAATCAGCAGTAGATATTGTAATATTTGAATTAAAAACTGTTTCATCGTTAAGAATAATTCCTTTTGCTTGGTTATTTTCAATGACAATTTTTTTAATTTCAGAATTGTAATTTATTTTACCTCCAAGTGATTTATAAGCTTCTACGAGTTTGTTTACTAAAGTCAATGAGCCTCCAATTGGATAGCCGGCACTTTTAGAATCGTAAAATGCTAATGGTAAAGCAAATACGAGCATTTTTACTTCGTCATCATCGTATAGTAATTCGAAACTTTCCCTTAAAAATGGATTTTTTAGTTTAGCAGCAAAAGTAAAATTTGTTTCCTTGTTCCATTCTCTAATCAATTTTAAAACAGGAAGATACTTTGCCATTTTAATTCCTTCGATTGTTGATTTTAAAAACGAATTTTCTTGCGGAATAGGAGGGAGGTCGTAATTTTGAAAAACTCTTACTTTTTTAATAAAAGTTTGGATTTGTTTTGTGTCTTCGGGTGCAATATCAATTAGGTATTCTTCAAGTTTACAGAGATTTGTGTAAAAATGAAATATTTTACTTCCATATTTATCGCAGTTAGTTTTTAATTCTAAATCGTATTTTAAATCGTGATTATGGAAAGGAATTGAACTTATATCAATTATTTCTGACCACATTTTATAAAACGAACTGCCTTTAGCAGAGCCCATTATCCAATGTGAACTACAGTTTATAGTATAACCATTTCTTTTCCAACCGGTACACAAACCTCCGGCAGATGAACTTTTTTCAAATATTTGAGTTTCAAAACCATTTTTTTGCAAATAACATCCGGCTGATAATCCGGATATTCCTGCACCTATAATATTTATTTTAGTTTTCAATTAATAGTTTATAATTAAGCAAACGAAAACTATATAATTATTTCAAATCCCTCTTGTTTAACTAATTGTAATAGTGGTGAAACATCGTCAGTTAAAAATTTTTGTAAACCAACCGTATATGGTTCTATTTTCAAATCAATTTTCTCAGTTAATCTCCACGCTTTGGCTTTCAATAGGTCATCATTTTTATCAAATACCTTAGAAATAATCATTACATCAATATCACTTTCAGAATTTGCAGTATCATGTAAATAACTTCCATATAAAAAAGCTTTTTCAACTGGTATGCCCGATATACTTAATAGATTGCAATATTTTCTGAGTAAGTCTATAACTTCGTTTTTAGCCATTGAAATAATGTTTTTGTTTTGTTTAAATACATTTTAACTTTTTCAATATTTGGTACGCTTGGATAATTTTCTGGATACCTGCCTTCGAGTTGGTAAGCCATTAAAACAGCACAAAAATCTTTATCTTCTTCGGAAAGTTCAATATCAGTCAAACTTAATAAGTATGCTAATCTATGTACTTTTGGAGGAATTTGATTTGTGCATCGTACCACATTAGCTTTAATCACCTTTTCAATACATAAATGACAAAAAAATAAACCGTGTAAAATTTTACCTTTTGATATTAATATTTCAGATGAATCAAGGTCATCTTCTGCTGTATTTAACCAATATTCTATTTGCTTATTAATATCCATAAATATTAAATTTAGAAAAAAGGGATATATGCAAAGTTAAAAAAAACTATGTTATATCAGATAATAAATTATTTATTCAACATACAAAACCAACCCTTTCAAATATTCTCCTTCGGGGTGATAAATATTTACAGGATGGTCGGCTGGTTGAGTTAGTTGGTGCATAATTCTAACGTGTCTTCCTGACATTGCTGCTGCCGAAAAAACAGCTTTACGGAAAGCATCTGTACTAACTGCCTGAGAGCAAGAGAAGGTGAATAATATTCCACCTTTTTTAATTTGCGAAATTGCACTGTAATTAATTTTTTTATAACCCTGAAGTGCGTTATGTAGTGCATCTTGGTGTTTTGCAAATGCCGGTGGGTCGAGTATAATAACATCGTATTTATTTTCAATGTTTTGCATAAATTCAAAAGCATCAACAGCAAAAGATTCGTGTTTATTGGTTTTTCCAAAATTCAATTCAATATTTTCGTTTGTAAGTACGATAGCTTTTTTAGAACTGTCAACAGTGTGAACTAATTCTGCTCCACCTTGTAGGGCATAAACCGAGAATCCACCTGTGTATCCGAACATATTTAATACATACTTTCCAGAACAATATTTTTCTAATAATTTGCGATTTTCGCGTTGGTCGATAAAAAATCCTGTTTTTTGACCTTCCTCCCAGTTTATTTTAAATTTTAAATTATTTTCGGAAATAATATTTTCATTAAACTCTCCGAATATATAACCATCTTCTGGATTTACAGGGGCTTTTGCAGGTATTGTTGCTTTGCTTTTATCATAAATTGCTTTTAGCTTTTCTCCAAAAACTTGTTTCAAACTTTTTGCAATTTCATCTCTGCTTTTGAAAAATCCAACCGAATGACTTTGCATTACAGCAGTTCCATTGTAAAAATCTATAATTAAACCCGGCATTCCATCTCCTTCAGCGTTTATAAGTCTGAATGCATTTGTCTCATTATTATTGATTAAACCTAAATTTTTCCGATAATTATAAGCTGTTTCAATTTTTCTCTTCCAGAAGTTTTCATTAATTTCTTCGTCCTGAAATGTTATTATTCTAACTGTAATAGTTCCAACTTGATAATGACCTGCACCAAGAAAATTATCCTGATTATCGTACACATGTACTATGCAACCTTCCTCTACTTCACCTTTTATTTTTTTAATTGCCCCTGAAAATATCCAAGGATGAAATCGTTTGGCTGATTGGTCTTTACCTGATTTTAGAATTACTTTAGCTATCATAATAAGAAGTTAGAGATTAGAGATTAGAAATTAGAAGTTAGAATTTTTAAATCTTAAATATTACATTTTAAATTTCTTATAGAGTTCGTAACAAATCCAGGCATCTGTGGCTGCGTAAGTTAATTGTGCATCGGTAAGTATTTTTGCTTCCCAGTTTGATAATTGTTTTGATTTGGAAATACGCATATTCAGGACAATTGCCGCAAGTTTTTTCAAACTTTTATTTTCAATATTATTTTCGACAGAAATTGTACATATATCAATAAATGATTTGGGTTTAAAATTGTTGATTTTTTGCATTATTTTAATATCATCGTGTATTGCCAGTCCTACTTTTAAGATATTTTCATTTTCAAATATTTTTTTTAATTTATCGGGAATTCCAATATGATTTAATCTGAAAATATAAGCTTTTTCAGATGTTGAGAATTGAAGCAATGCTACTGAATTTTTTTCTCCTTTTTTAAAACATGGTTTACTTTCGGTATCGAATCCTAAAATTTTTTGGTTAAATAAATCTTTTATATGGAGGTTAAATTTTTGAAAATTATCAATTAAAATTATTTCACCATTAAATTGTGTAAGTGGTAACTTATTTATCTCATCTATTGTGATTGATGAAATATATTTTGGGTCATTTAATTCAGTCATTTTTTGTCAGAACATCAATTCCGCTTTTTGTATATAAAATTAAATGTATAGATTTAGAGGCACTTAAAAGGCGATTTCCCCAGTAAAGTTCAAAATTATTTATACATTCCCATAATCCATCGTTCATAATATCTACATCTCCTAAACGGTAAATATATATAAAGTCTTTTAAATCTTGATAAATGTCTGATAAGTCTTCGGAAATACTATGTTCTACAAATTCAGTTGTTTCGTTCATTTGGCTGTCTGTAAGGTCTTTGTATGAATCTAATTCGCCAAATTTAGTAAGTAAAGTGTTATTAATTTTTGCATAATGTGCTTCTGTTACATACTTTTCGGGTTCTTCTTCCGTAACTGTTTCATTTTTAGTTAACATTGATGCTTTTAAATATAGAAGCGGCAGAAATTTTTGAATTTTTGAAATAAAATCTGATTGTTCTGTTTTTTCTGAATTTTCTATAAAATTGCAATATTCGTTTGCAACCGTTACAAACTCAATTACATTTTTTGAAAAAACTATACTATTAAATTCTGAATCCATTTTTGTTATTTAGAAATTTTAGAGTTTACAATTTTTAGAATTTCCGATTCAATTGCTATTGCCTGATTTTCAATTTTTTGCCCTTTTGCAATAATATCATTCACAAAATCTTTATCGCTTAAACCCGATGCGTTAATTTTTACATTTAAGTATGCACCAATAATTGCAGAACGTAATGCTAAAGCTCCAACTCCGCCATCAGTTACAGAATTTGGATTTCCTTTTTCAACCATTTCTTTGCATATTTCAAACGCTTTAAACGAAGTTTCCATAACTCTGAATGGAATCAGAGTTGCATACTTTGTAGCTTCCTGAATAGCTTGTTTTCTGGCTGTTATTTCACCTTCATTGCTCTTTGGTAATCCAAAAGATTCCATAATTTTATTGAATGAATTTGTATCTTCATCAACAAGATATAATAACTCGGATTTTAATTGCTGACCTTTTTCTGCCCAAATACTAAATTCTTCCCAACGTTCGTCCCAGCCTGCTTTGTGAGATGATAAATTTGCCACCATTGTTCCTAAAGCTGCTCCCAATGCTCCCATATATGCAGATATTGAGCCTCCTCCCGGTGCTGGAGCTTCTGATGCAGTTAGGTTAGCAAAGTTAGTACAAGTTAAATCGATTAATTTGTTTTTAGTTTTATCGGAAATTAGATATTCGATAATTTTTTCTTCTGGGTTGAATGGCTTTAAATCATCTAGTCCCATTGACTTTATAGCAATTTTTATTAGTTCGCTATCTTCAACACCAACAGAACGCTTTTGCTTACGAAGAAAATATTTTCCGGCTTCGGTTAATGTTTTTAAAGGAACTAATCCTACTATTTCGGTTCCTGAAACTCTTATACCGCGTTCGGAGGCTTTTTTACAAACTTCATCAAATGCAACATGTAATGGAGTTACTGTAATATTTGTTATATTCATAGAAACCTGTGCGATTCCGTATTCTTCAATAAACCAGCCAATTGCTTTTGTTGATTTTAAAGTACCAGGGATATTAATTTCATTACCTTTTTCATCTTTAACAATTTTTCCAGTTACTGAATTTCCTTCACGTTTTGGACGACCTTTTTCTCTGACATCGAATGCAATAGCATTTGCACGGCGTGTTGAAGTTGTATTTAAATTATAGTTTACAGCAATCAAAAAATCTCTTGCTCCAACTGCTGTAGCTCCACTTTTAACATTAAATTTTGCTGGACCAAAATCGGGCTTCCATTCAGGTTTTGAAAGTTTATCTTTTAAGCCTTCGTATTCGCCTGAACGACAATATGCAAGGTTCTTTCTTTTTTCAGTAAAAGCAGCATTTTCGTAACAATAAACCGAAATATTTAATTCTTCGCCAATACGTTTTGCAAGCTTTCGTGCAAATTCAACAGTTTCTTCCATTGTAATATTTGACACAGGAACTAAAGGACACACGTCGGTTGCTCCAAATCGAGGATGTTCGCCCTTATGTTTCGACATATCAATTAATTCGGAGGCTTTTTTTACTGCTCTGAAAGCAGCTTCAATAACATCGTCAGGAGTTCCTACAAATGTTACAACAGTTCTATTTGTGGCAAAACCAGGGTCAACATCTAATAATTTAATTCCCTCGACAGATTCAATTTGTTCAGTAATTTGTTTAATTACAGACATATCTCTGCCTTCGCTGAAGTTAGGAACACATTCGATTAGCTTTTTCATTTTGTTTAAAAATTAACGTGGCAAAATTAAGAATTTATTGTGATTGAAATATTTAATTTGATAATTTTGATTTGATTTTGTACTTTTAGAACACGGATAACACAGATTTTACTTATTTTTTCGGATGAAATATAGTTATTGAATCTTTTCATTTGGTATTTGCTGTTTTAATAAAAATCATTTAAATTTGGGAGATTGCTTAAATATATTGAATTGTTGTGGTCAAATAGACATTGAAAGCAATAATACATGTATTCTTTATTTAAATTTAATTATTTGATTATGATAAAATTTACAGATTTTAATTGTATTAAATGTAATTATCCGCTTTATGGTAAAGTATATGATTATTCCAAAACACACATTGGATTTGCTTTATGTCAAAATTGCCAAGATTGGTTTAGAGAAAAAAATAATAAACCTACAAAGGAAACTAAAATGTTATATCTTGCATTAAAAGAGCGGAACATACCAGTTGAAATTGAGAAATATGATGGCTTTAAAAGTATTGATTTAGCTATACCCAATATGAAATTTAATATTGAAGTCGATGGCTCACACCATAATCTAGATTTAAAGCAAGCGACTTCAGATATATTGAGAACATTTCATTCTTTGGAAAAGGGCTATTTTACCTTGAGAATTCCTAATATTTTAATAAAACAAAAGCTAAATGAAACAGCTGATTGTATTACCAGAATTATTTTAGATCAGAAAGAAAAGCAAATGGATGATAATTTAAAAGAAGATGACGATATTCAAATTAGATTAATTTTTGAAAAAATGGTTTTTAACTTTATTGTCTATTTCTTTACTGTTTTTGAAAGTGATTGGGAATATACTAGTCTATATATTTCACAAGAAGGCTCAAATTATGAAAATCTTTTAGATGAATTTCCAAATGATGCAAATTGGCAAAATAGGGACTTAATGGTAAAAGCTTATTATGACTTAATTGAATTTGTAACGAAAAATAAAATTTTTAAAAATATTGAAAATAAAACAAATGAACAAAATATGATTGAAGTTATATTCAGAGAAAGATACAATTTATAATTAAATTGTAAAATAAATGATGTAACATAATTCAACACAGATACTTTTGCTATTTGCAAAATTGTTTAATAACCTTATAAGCCTCATCAGAACCAAGCTCTCCGGCTTTGCTCCAATCGAAACATGCTCCGTATTTATCTTCTAAATAATATTTTGAATATCCTCGATTAAAATATGCTTCTTTTTTTGAAGGGTCAATTTCAAGAGCTTTATTATAATCAATCAGTGCATTTTTATGTTGCAATAGGCGGCTTTTACAAAAGCCTCTGTTGTAGTACACATCTGAAGTATTTTCACCAAGTTTAATAGCTGTATCATAATCTGTTATGGCACTTGTATAATCCTGAAGGTCGTATTTTATGCTTCCTCGTCCGAAATAGGCTTCAGAGCATTTTGCATCTATCGAAATTGCTTTGCTGAAATCTTCAACAGCTTCTTTTAATTTTTCTGTTTTATACAGGGTAATTCCTCTTTTAACGAATGCATTAACGTAATCGTTTTTAAGTTCGACAGTTTTGTTAAAATCGGCTAATGCTTCATTGAACTTTGCTAATTTCAAATAAGTCAGCCCTCTGTGATAGTATGCAAGATAGTTATCCGATTTTAGCTCTGTACATTTTGAATAATCTGAAATTGCATTTTCAAAATTATTCTGACTTACCAAAGCATTGGCTCTGTTAAAATATGCTTCTGAAAATGATTTATCAATATCAATAGCTTTGTTAAAGTCAATTACCGAAACTGCAAATTCGTTAAGGTAATATTTGTAAAGTCCTCTAAAGTTGAAAGCATCTTTATCATAAGGATTTAGCTCAATAACTTTATCTAAAATTTCAACAATTTTAAGATAAATTGTAGCTTTAGTTTCATCATTTTTTTCGGGATTTAATTCCAACGATTTTTTGTAATCGTCAATAGCTCCATAATAATCGTAAGTTGAATACTTAACGTTTGCTCGGTTGTAATATGCGTTGTAATCGTTTGGGTTTAATCTAATTAATGAATTATAATCAACAATTGCTCCTTGAAAATCGTTAAGTTTTACTTTGTTAATTCCTGAATTTTCAATTGTTTTTATATCGTTTGGATTGTTTGCTACCATTTTATTATAAAAATCGAGTAACTTAGTGTAATCGGGCATATCTGTCGTTGTTTGTGGCTTTAATTCGATTGCTTTATTGAAATCAATTACTGCTCCGCTAACATCACCTTTTATGTATTTAACATTTCCTCTTCCATAATATGCTTTTGCGTAATCGGGCTGTAACTCAATAGCTTTACTGAAATCTTTTAAAGCTCCATCATAGTCTTTCATTTCGGTTTTTAAAGTTCCTCTAATTGAATATGCTTTGTGGTCTTTTGGGCTTTTTTCAATAGTTTTATTATACACTTCGAGTACATTTTTTAAATCGGGTTCATCAGAAACAATAGCTTCGGGTTTTAATTCAAGGGCTTTATTAAAATCGTCGATTGAGCCAAAATAATCTTCGTTTTTATATTTCGCATTACCGCGACTATAGTAGTATTTTGATTCTTTTGGGTTTAATTCAATTGCCTTATTGTAATCTCTGATAGAGCCTTTTATATCTTTCAGATTAAATTTGGCATTTGCTCTTCCGAAATAAGCTTGAGCATGTTCGGGATTTATTTCTAGTGCTTTACTATATTCTGATATTGCATTTTTGTAATCATCAGCATAAAATTTTGTTTCGGCTGATTTAAAAATTTCGTCAGCATTTTGAGCAAAAATATTTATTGCTAAAAATAATGAAATGATGAATGATAAGCTTCTCATTTGGTTATAATTTTATATGTGTTATTAGAAATTTTAATATTTTTTTGCCACAGATTACTCATAATTTTTTTATTTTTTTTGGCATTCGTGAGTCGCTTCGCTAAGTTCACTGATTTTACACAAAGGCATTCTCTCTTAAATATTGACACAGAAGAAACTACCAAAGGTAGTTTCATATCTGTGTTAATTTGTGTAATCTGTGGCAAAGTCTTTATTTATAAAATTAGTTCAATAAATTGAAATAAGTTGTATGTCATTTTTATGACATAGTTATTTCATAATTAATAATTTGATTTGTAAATTTAAGATTATTACTTGTCAAATTTTTCGCTTATGAACTCATTTTATTAACTGATAATAATGAAAATAAAAAATATTTAAAATGCTAAATATCAGAAATTTGATGACTTGATTATCAACAATTGAAAAAAAAGAAAATTTGTGAAATGAAAAATTTAAAAAGATTTCTTGTTTAAATAAAATAATAAAAATACCGGATATGCACATGCAAAAATTCCTCCTGAAATAACGATAAAATAATAGAAACCCTCGCCAATATTTCTAAATATAGGATTCATACTAAACAAGTTTACAAATACAGATTTCATAAAAATTGCATAAAATATATACCATATTATACTAAATATTGAAGCATATTTTGCATAAGTTATTCCGATATTATTTTTTTTAAGCATTTTAATTCCAGAAATTAGAAGTAATACGTTTATAATAGCCTGTAAAGGCATTACTATCATCATTTTATTCAGCATATCGCCAAGTAAGTCAGGCATATTAAATGTAACTCCATAACCATGAGACATCATTGGAATTTTTTCAAATAATATTTTTTCGAGATAAATAATTGGCAGTGATATAATTGCAGAAATTAATACAATTGCTCCATAAATTATTGATATAATGCTTATTGCTTTCATAAAATTGTTGTAATAAAGTGTTTAGGTATTCGTGTGTTCAAGTTAAGTTGAAAAGTTTATAATTATTAATTTACATTTTTCTAATTTCTAACTTCTATTTTTCTTCTTTTAAATTCTAAATCCAAAAACATTAATATCGTCTCGTTGCTCGATTTCATTTTTATTCGAATTTGTTAAAAATTCGGCTAATGCTTCGCCTTGATTTTTCATTGGTTTTTCAACATTTTCCATTAACATAGTTTTAAATTTTTTCTTTCCTAATGGGAACTTTTTATCGCCATACGAAATATCTATAAAACCGTCTGAGGTCATGTAAAATGCTTCGTTTTCGTCTATTTTTATTTCCAGATTTTTAAATTCAAAG
>MENC01000304.1:11409-12698 GCA_001768155.1 Bacteroidetes bacterium GWA2_30_7 | reverse complement strand
CTATCAAAATGCTCTGGAATAGAATTATACATCAATTCAACTGCCAATGCCATCAGTTCATTAGGATTATACTTATTTCCTATTTTATAATCTTTTATTTTCATTTTATAATGACATTAAAATAAATTGTTTTTTGGATATTTTTCATATTATAGACAAAGGTATTAATTCATTTTTTCCAATTCTTCAATTTCCATTTGCAACTTCTCCCAAATTTCCATTTGCTCGTTTAATTCGATTTTATAATTGCTGTATTTTGCATAAAACTCTTCATCTATTTTTACATTAAACTTTGAGGGATTTGCCAGAACAAAATCTTGAGAAGCAATTAATTTTTCAATTTCATCAATTTTCTTTTCGCAAGCAATTAGTTGAGTTTTTACTTTACGGACAACTTTTTCTTGTTCTTTTTTTTCGAAATATTGTTCTTTATTATTTGTAATTTCAACTGTTTTAATCGTTTGAATTACAGAAATTTTCTTTTCTAATTCTTTTAAAGTTGCAAGTTTTTTCTTTTCCAAAAATTCGTAAATGCCACCCAAATATTCTTTAATTTTATGGTCTTTAAACTCGTAAACTAAATTAACTAAACCGTTTAAAAAATCTCTATCGTGCGAAACAATAATTAGAGTTCCATCATATTTTATAAGTGCTTGTTTAAGAATGTCTTTCGACCTCATATCGAGATGATTGGTCGGCTCATCAAGTACTAATAAATTAACTGGAGTTAGCAATAATTTTGCTAATGCCAACCTTGATTTTTCGCCTCCCGAAAGTACTTTTACTTTTTTGTCAACATCCTCGCCACTAAATAAAAATGAGCCTAAAATGCTTCTTATTTTTGGTCTGATATCTCCAACTGCTATTTGGTCAATTGTTTGAAAAACTGTTTTTTCGCCATCTAATAATTCGTCTTGATTTTGAGCAAAATAGCCAACTTTCACATTATGTCCGTGTTTGCAAATTCCTTCGTATTCAATTTCGTTCAATATAATTCTCGAAAGAGTTGTTTTGCCTTCACCGTTTTTACCTACAAAAGCAATTTTACTGCCTCGTTCGATAAGTAAATCAATGTTTTTCAAGACATTTAAATCTCCATAATTTTTTGTAAGCCCTTCTAATTCGAGTGTTACTGCACCTGAATGTGGAGCATGTGGAAATTTAAAGTGCATATCGGCATTATCTTCATCGTCAACTTCAAGTCGCTCAACTTTATCGAGTTGTTTTATACGAGATTGTACCTGAATAGCCTTAGTTGCTTTTGAACGGAATCGTTCGATAAATCGTTC
>MENC01000304.1:0-11327 GCA_001768155.1 Bacteroidetes bacterium GWA2_30_7 | reverse complement strand
CCGCTCCATAATAATCTTTCAGAAAATCTTCGAGCCATTGAATCGACTCAATATCAAGATGATTTGTTGGCTCATCAAGTAAAAGTAGTTCGGGGTTTTGCAATAAAATTTTAGCTAATTCAATTCTCATTCGCCATCCACCGCTAAACTCCGATGTAAGTCGATTAAAATCTGTTTTTAAAAATCCGAGTCCCAGTAAAGTTTTTTCAATTTTTGATTCAATTCCACCTGCTTCCAAATGATGAAATCTATCGGTCAGATGCGACAGTTTATCAATTAGTTCGAGATATTCTTTCGATTCGTAATCTGTTCGAGTTGATAAACTATTTTCAATATTTTTTATTTCTTTTTCAATTATTATTACTTCGGCAAATGCAGTTCTGACCTCATCTATAAGGCTTCCTTTATTTGTATATTTCATTTCCTGTGGCAAATACCCCATTGTTAAGCTCGACGGTTTGGAAATTATTCCAGAATCAATTGGCTGATACCCTGCTATCATTTTCAGAAGTGTAGTTTTTCCGGCACCATTTCTGCCAACTAAACCAATTCTGTCTCTTTGATTTATTAAAAACGAAATATCTTTAAAAAGGTCAAAACCTCCGAATGAAACTGTAACTTGACTTAACGAAACCATTTTAGTATTAAATAATTGGCAAAGTTAAGTTTTTGGAGCTAAGAGAGCAAATTATTATTTGTTGGTTGAGTTTATTAGTTTATGAGTTGAAAAGTGGCATAAAAACGTCAACGAGCACATTCGTATTTATTTGTACCAGTGGGAGTTAAAGTCAAAACAACAAAACAAAGTAACACCCACGCCTTTGACGTAGGCGTTTTTCGCTTAACGTCCCTGTTGCTTTAGAATTTTGACTTTCCAGTACAGGATTTTTAGCTAAAATGCTATATTTTAATATGTTTTATCTATACAATTTTTCTATCGCTAATATTTTTGTTTTTGATTAATAATATGTTATTTGCAAATATAAAAAAAGGTCGCTTTGTGCGACCTTTGTGGGAACTGCTGGATTCGAACCAGCGACCCTCTGCTTGTAAGGCAGATGCTCTGAACCAGCTGAGCTAAGCTCCCTTTTATTTTTGCTTACTAATTTGTATAAGCTCTAAAATTGGAGTGCAAATATACTTTGCTTTTTTTTATTTCCAAAATTATTTCTAGTAATTTTAAAATATATTGTTATACTATTGAATTGTTGCGATTTATAAGCATTTTTTATTTTTTGCAGCCAATAAAGTATTACGTAATAATGAAACTATTGTCATAGGTCCTACTCCACCTGGCACTGGTGTTATAAAACTACATTTTGGAGCAACTTCGTCAAATTTTACATCGCCATATAGCTTCCAGCATGAAGTCGTTTCAGATTTAATTCGTGTAGTTCCAACATCAATTACTACTGCTCCTTCTTTAACCATATTTGCTTTTACAAATTCTGATGAACCAATTGCTGCAATTAAAATATCTGCACTTTTGCAAACCTCAGCCAAATTTTCAGTTCTGCTATGAGCAACTGTTACTGTAGCATCTATACCTTTTTGAGACATTAAAATACTTATCGGTCGTCCTACAATATTACTTCTTCCTAATACAACACAATGCTTTCCATTTGTTGGAATCTTATATCTTTTTAGTAATTCTACAATTCCAAAAGGTGTTGCTGATACAAAAGATGGTAATCCGATAGACATTCTCCCAAAATTTTCGGGATGAAAACCGTCAACATCTTTTTTGGGGTCAATTGCTTCAATTATAACGCACTCTGCAATATGCACTGGTAATGGCAATTGTACAATAAATCCATCAATATCTGAATCATTATTTAATTTTTTTACACATTCTAATAATTCATGTTGTGTAATATTATCATTAAATTTAATTAGCGTTGATTTAAAGCCAACTTGTTCACAAGCTTTAACTTTATGATTTACATAAGTAATGCTTCCACCATCATTTCCAACAAGAACGGCAGCCAGATGAGGTCTTTTATACCCTTTTGCCAATAATTCATCTACTTCTGTTTTAATTTCTAATTTTATTTCATCAGAAATTTTTTTTCCATCAATTATTGTCATTTTTAATTTACGATTAAGGATTTACAGCGTATTCAACAACAAACCACAAACTACAAACAATCTTTAATTTTTCTTGAACGGCATTCCGCCCATCATTCGACCAAGTTTATTGCTTCCAGTAAGCATTTTCATAAGTTTACGAGTTTCGTCAAATTGCTTAACTAATCGGTTAACTTCCTGTATTGATGTTCCACTTCCATCGGCAATTCTTTTTCGACGAGTTCCATTTAAAACTCCCGGGCTTTCTCTTTCAAGTGGAGTCATTGAATGAATTATTGCTTCAATATTTTTAAATGCATCATCATCAATATCAACATCTTTTAATGCTTTGCCAACACCTGGAATCATTGATGCTAAATCTTTAAGATTTCCCATCTTTTTAATTTGCTGTATCTGCGATAGAAAATCATTAAAACTGAATTGGTCTTTTGCAATTTTTTTCTGTAATTTCCTTGCTTCTTCAACATCGAATTGTTCCTGAGCTTTCTCAACTAAAGAAACAATATCGCCCATTCCGAGAATACGGTCTGCCATTCTCGTTGGATAAAAAATATCTAATGCATCTAATTTTTCTCCAGTACCAACAAATTTTATTGGTTTATTAACAACTGAACGAATAGAAAGTGCGGCTCCACCGCGTGTATCACCATCTAATTTTGTCAAAACTACACCATCAAAATCTAATTTATCATTAAATTCTTTTGCTGTATTTACTGCATCTTGACCCGTCATTGCGTCAACAACGAATAATATTTCATGAGGGTCGACAGCTTTTTTAATAGCTTCAATCTCTTCCATCATTTCTTCGTCAATTGCTAAACGACCTGCAGTATCAATTATAACTACGTTATTTCCATGAAGTCGAGCATCGCGAATAGAATTTAAAGCAATTTTTACTGGGTCTATCGAATTTTCATCAAAAAAAACAGGAACACCCAATTGTTGACCCAACACTCTTAATTGCTCAATAGCAGCAGGTCTATAAACATCGGCAGCAACCAATAATGGATTACGACCTTTTTTTGTTTTCAGAAAATTAGCTAATTTCCCAGCAAAAGTAGTTTTCCCTGACCCTTGAAGACCAGCCATTAAAATTACTGTAGGATTTCCTTTTAAATTAATGTCAACTTTTTCTGACCCCATTAATTCAACTAGTTCGTCGTGAACTAATTTGACCATGAGTTCGCCAGGCTTAATTGCAGTTAAAACATTCTGTCCTAATGCTTTTTGTTTAACATTTTCGGTAAAAGATTTTGCAATTTTATAGTTAACATCGGCATCTAATAATGCACGCCTAACTTCTTTTAACGATTCTGCTATATTTATTTCTGAGATTCTACCTTCGCCTTTAAGAAGCTTAAAGGAACGGTCGAGTTTGTCGGTTAAATTTTCAAACATTTTCTTTATTTTTTATGACAAGTTGCAAAGTTAAAATAATTAGCTCAACTTTTTAGACATGCGGAAAATTTTAATAATATTTCGATTCTTAATAGTTGGTGTTAGTAAGAAAATGCTAAAAAACAAAAAACAAATGTCAAATAAATTCCAATTCTCAAAATCGTTTGAATATTCGGTAATTGCGATGCATTGAGCTTTGTCGAAATGTAATTTGAGATTTATTTGTTTTTTGAAGATTGAAATTTGCTATTTCTAAAAAACACACCGTTTTCTTAGAAACACTAAATAATTATTTACTGATTTCTACCTCATTCGGATACTCAATATCTACTAAAAAAAGCCCTTTAGACGGAAACGATTTTCCAGAATTTGAACGATTTTTTGATTTTATTATATTGTGAAAATCTGCAATTGTTATTTTTTCTGTTCCAATTTCAAACATAGTTCCAACGATTGCTCTAACCATATTTCTCAAAAATCTATCTGCTTTAATTGTAAATACATAACCATTTTCATCTTTTGTCCATTCTGCTTTTAAAATCTTACAAATATTAGTTTTTGTATCAGAATGCAACTTGCTAAAACACTCAAAATCATCGTATTCAAATAATATTTTACAAGCTTCATTCATTTTTTCAATATTCAAATTTCCATGCCAGAAATATGAAAATTCGTTTCGAAATGGATTTTTTATATTATTAATATAATATTTATATGTCCGTGAGATTGCCGAAAATCGGGCATGAGCTTCGTCCGAAACTTTATAAATGCCATAAATTACAATATCAGGAGGCAAAAAAGAGTTAATCTTTTTAATAAAACTTTTATTTAAATGTAAATCATCAACGGATGTATCAATATGAGCAATATAATATGAAGCATGAACGCCGGTATCTGTACGACCAGCTCCTACAGGCATTATATCTTCATTTAATAATTTAGAGAAACAATTACTTAAAACTGCCTGAACTGTAATATTTTTTTTCTGGATTTGCCATCCAAAAAAATTTGTTCCATTATATGCTAAATGCACGAAGTACCTGTGTTTCAAAACTAAAAGCTTAACAATATTTAACAAAAATATGAAATTATTTTTCTTTTTAAATAATATTTTTGACGCTGAAAAAAAGTTTATAATATTGGATTAAAATTTGTTTAATTTAACCGCCTAAAATTTTTTAATTATGAATGGCATAATTGATATAAAAGAGCTAAACGAAAAAATACAGAAAGAAAGTGCCTTTATCGACATAATGACTATGGAGATGAATAAGGTTATTGTTGGTCAAAAACATCTTGTCGAAGGTCTTTTGATAGGACTTTTGTCAAATGGTCATATTCTTCTTGAAGGAGTTCCGGGTCTTGCAAAAACTCTTGCAATAAATACTCTGGCAAGTATAATTGATGCAAAATTCAGTCGTATTCAGTTTACTCCAGATTTATTGCCTGCCGATTTAGTAGGAACTCTTATTTACAGTCAAAAGAAAGAGGAGTTTGTTGTCAAAAAAGGTCCTGTGTTTGCAAACTTTATTTTAGCCGATGAAATTAACCGTGCTCCTGCAAAAGTTCAAAGTGCTTTACTTGAAGCAATGCAGGAACGACAAGTTACAATTGGTGATACTTCTTACAAATTAGAAGAACCATTTTTAGTACTTGCTACTCAAAATCCAATTGAACAAGAAGGAACTTATCCGCTTCCTGAAGCTCAGATTGACCGTTTTATGCTTAAAGTAGTAATAACTTATCCTAAAAAAGATGAGGAGAGAATTATTATTAGACAAAATCTTAACAAAACGGTTGCTATAGCAAACTCTGTACTTAAACCCGAAGATATTATTAAAGCTCGTGATGTAGTAAAAGAAGTTTATATGGACGAAAAAATTGAAAGATATATTCTTGACATTGTTTTTGCTACTCGTTTTCCAGATGAATATGGTTTAGCAAAATTCAAAAATATGATTTCATTTGGTGCATCTCCAAGAGCAAGTATTAATTTATCGTTAGCTTCTAAAGCTTATGCTTTTATAAAACGAAGAGGTTATGTGCTGCCCGAAGATGTAAGAGCAGTTTGCCACGATGTGTTAAGACACAGAATTGGACTAACTTATGAAGCAGAAGCTGAAAATATTACTTCAGAAGATATTATTAATGAAATATTAAATACTGTTGAAGTTCCATAATAATATGTAATATTTAAAATGTAAAATTTAATATTTAAGATGTAATATGTAGATTTGAGGGAACTGAAGCAAATTCATTAATCCTAAATGTCTAAACGAAATAATGAAATTTAAAGCAATAATAATATTAACATTCTTATTAAGCATTAGCAGTTTTATAATTGCACAGAATCTTATTGGACTTCATGCTAATGAAATAAAAACTATAATGCCTAAACTTCGTCCAAAGTTTCATATTGACAATACAACAGTTGAAGCTAAATCTATTAAATTTATTGACCAAGGTGGAGATAATACTTTAATCTTTTTCATAGATGATAAAGGCATTTGTAAATATCAAAAATTTATGATGGAAGTTAATTATGCCAAAAATACTGTTGATACACTTACTAAAAATTATAAATATATTGATAAATTAACTTGGATTGACAAACGAAACAACACAGATTATTTAATTCAAATGCAGAATAATGAGTATTATTTTACAGTAGTTTATTCGTTAAAAGATGAGTAATTGTTTGAGGTTTAAGGTTTGAAGTTTGAGGTTGTTTATGCTGTAAATCCTAAATCCTTAATCCCAAATCCTTAATTTTAAAATCCTAAATAGAAAAAATGGAAGCCACTGATTTAATAAAAAAAGTCAGAAAAATTGAAATCAAAACACGTGGTTTATCCAAGCATATTTTTGCTGGGGAATATCATAGTGCTTTTAAAGGTAGAGGAATGGCATTCAGTGAAGTACGTGAATATCAATATGGCGATGACATTAGAAGTATCGATTGGAACGTAACAGCACGTTTTAATCATCCATACATTAAAATTTTTGAAGAAGAACGCGAACTTACTGTAATATTGTTAATTGATGTAAGTGGTTCTAAAGAATTTGGTTCGGTTAATCAGTTAAAACAAGATGTAATTACTGAAATATCAGCCGTTCTTTCGTTTTCAGCAATTCAAAATAATGATAAAATTGGTGTTATATTTTTTAGCGATAAAATCGAAAAATTTATACCACCTAAAAAAGGAAAAACTCATATTCTGCGAATAATCCGAGAATTAATAAATTTTGAACCTGATAATAAAAATACAAATATTGCTGAAGCTTTAAAATTTTTAACAAATGCAATAAAAAAACGTTCGATAGCATTTTTAATTTCCGATTTTATTGATAGCGGATTTGAAGATGCAATAAAAATTGCAAATCGTAAACACGATTTAATTGCATTAAGAGTTTACGATAGACGTGAAACTGAAATACCATCAATCGGAATGCTCAAAGTGAAAGATGCTGAAACCAGAAAACAAATTTGGGTTGATACCTCAAGTAAAATAGTTAGAGATAATTACTCAAAATGGTGGTGTAGTCAAATTGAAAAACAAAAAGAAATTTTTAGCAGAAGTGGTGTTGATAATGCATCAATTTCAACCGAACAAGATTATATTAAACCATTGATTAACTTATTTAAACGAAGAGGGAAACATTAAGATTATGTTAAATGGTTATATTGTTAAATTGTTACATTGCTAAAACACCTTGAAGCGTGGCGATAGCCTCCTTCAAGCGTGTTGCTGAAATATATTGAAATTACTAAATGG
Organism: Bacteroidetes bacterium GWA2_30_7; assembly: GCA_001768155.1. GTDB lineage: Bacteria > Bacteroidota > Bacteroidia > Bacteroidales > GWF2-33-38 > GWA2-31-9. The sequence continues at coordinate 4,065 of MENC01000304.1, read as the reverse complement.
TTAGAATGTTGAATACAAGAAAATTCATAAATTATTAAATCTATGCTGAACAATTTTAAGCTTACATTATTCTTTTTTTTAACAATTTTAAGCATTTCTGTTTTTTCACAAAATATTACTCTTAATGCTGAAATAGACACTAATGCAATATTAATTGGCGACCATTTTAATATGAAAATAACACTCTCTCAGCCAAGTAATATTAAAATTGATTTTCCAATATTTACAGATACAATTCCAAATAGTGTTGAAATTTTATCAGCTTCCAAAATTGATACTGTTGTAACAAATGGAATTTTAAATCTGAAACAAAATCTAGTTCTAACTTCATTCGATAGCGGACCACACGAAATTCTTCCATTAGATTTTGTAATTCATATTGACACAATTACCGATACTATTCGCACTCGTCAGATGTTTTATCAGGTTTTCACAATACCACCCGACACTGCTGTTCAGGATATTAAAGATATAAAACCTCCTTTTGAAGCACCAATATCATTCAGAGAATATTTGCCCTACATATTATTAGGATTAGGAATAATTGCACTAATAATTGCAATTTGGTGGTATTTGAAAAAACGTAAGAAAAATGAACCAATTACCCGAATTATTCAAAAACCAAAAGAACCTGCTCACATTATAGCTTTCAGAGAATTAGACGAACTGAAAGAGAAAAAACTTTGGCAACAAGGAAAAATTAAGGAATATCATACCGAAGTAACAGAAATTATTAGAAAATATATCGAATTCAGATTTAATGTAATGGCATTGGAACAAACATCTGACGAAATATTATCAACATTCAGAAACAGCAATTTATGTGAAGCTGAAAACCTCGGTTTATTAAATCAAATGTTTTCGTTAGCCGATTTGGTGAAATTTGCAAAAGCCAATCCCCTACCCGACGAACATGATTCGAGTATGAGAAATGCATATTCGTTTGTTTCAAATACTAAAACTGAATTAAAATCCGATAATCAACAAAATACAACTGAAGTAAATTCCGAAACGAAATAAAATGACTAGTATTTTCAACATACAATTTGCTTATCCTAACTTTTTCTTCCTCTTTATTGGATTAATTCCAATGATTGTGTGGTATATTTTAAAGCAAAAAAATAGTAGTGCCAGCTTACAATTATCAAACTTAAAAGGATTTGAAAAAACGCCGGTTTCTGTTAAAATTTATTTACGACATCTCCTTTTCGTGTTAAGAGTTTTAACAATTTCGCTTTTAATAATAATCCTTGCCCGTCCGCAATCATCAAATAATTGGCAAAATGTTACTACAGAAGGAATTGATATTGTTATGGCTATGGATATTTCAAGCAGTATGTTGGCTCAGGATTTCAAACCCGATAGACTTGAAGCATCAAAATCTGTAGCCTGTGAATTTATTAATGGCAGACCCGACGACAGAATTGGATTAGTAGTTTTTAGTGGCGAAAGTTTTACACAATGTCCGCTTACAACCGACCATGCAGTTTTAATTAACTTATTTAAGGACATCAAAAGCGGAATGATAGAAGATGGAACTGCAATCGGCATGGGACTTGCCAATGCAGTTAACCGACTTAAAGACAGCAAAGCAAAATCTAAAGTAATAATTTTACTTACCGATGGTGTAAATAACCGTGGCTCAATTGCTCCATTAACTGCTGCCGAAATAGCTCAAACATTCGGAATCAGAGTTTATACAATTGGAGTTGGAACTCAGGGAACTGCACCTTATCCGGTACAAACTCCTTTTGGAATGCAGTTTCAAAATATGCCGGTAGAAATTGATGAAGGCGTTTTAACTCAAATTTCGCAATTAACAAACGGACAATATTTTAGAGCAACTAATAATTCAAAATTAAAAGATATTTATAAAGAAATTGATAAACTTGAAAAATCAAAAATTGATGTAAAAGAATTTAGCAAAAGGTCCGAAGAATTTTATTTATTTGGACTGGCAGCTTTGATTTTATTTGCTTTGGAAATGCTTTTGAAATATACTTATTTGAAAAGCATACCTTAATAAAGCCCAAAGGGAAATGATTGAGCGAAAATTTAAGAACAATATAATGTTCAATATTAGGCAAGGTTTAAATAATAAATAGTTATTGATAAAATAATAAACTATATGAATACCATTCTTTTTTCTTTGAGTTTTGAATTTGAGGCTTTGAGCTTTTATAAAAACTTTCAATTCTAAAAGTTACATTATGATAAAGTTTGCCCATCCACAAATATTATATAGTTTAGTACTAATTCCGTTATTCTATTTATTATTCTGGCTTTATAACAGAATGAAAAAGAAATCGTTGAAAAAATTTGGCGATTTGAATTTATTAAAATCATTAATGCCGGATATTTCTTATCGAAGACCTTTTTTTAAATTTCTATTATTATCAGCTTCGCTCCTATTTTTAATTATCGGAATTGCCGACCCACAAATAGGTTCTAAACTCGAAGAAGTCAAAAGAAAAGGCATCGAACTTGTTATTGCACTTGATGTTTCAAATAGTATGATGGCTGAAGATATTCAACCAAACAGACTTGAAAGAGCAAAACAAGCAATCGCAAAACTTGTTGATAATCTTCACAATGACAAAATTGGATTAATCGTATTTGCCGGAGACGCTTATGTGCAATTGCCTATTACAACCGACTACGCATCTGCTAAAATGTTTTTAAATGCAATTAATACTCAAATTGTCCCAATACAAGGAACAGCCATAGGGAAAGCTATTGAATTAGCAAGCAAATCATTCACTCCCGAAGCTGAAAAAAATAAAGCTATAATTATTATTACCGATGGCGAAAATCATGAAGACGATGCTGTTGGGCTAGCTTCTGATGTTGTTGCAAAAGGAATTACGGTGCATACAATTGGTATGGGTTTGCCACAAGGAGCTCCAATTCCCATAATCGGCAAATATGGACAAAGAGATTTTAAAACCGATAAAAGCGGTCAGGTTGTAGTTTCTAAACTTGATGAAACAATGTTACAACAAATTGCAGCAGCAGGAAATGGAATTTACATTCGTGCAAATAACACTAGCGTTGGATTAAGTACATTATTCGACGAATTAAATAAAATGGAAAAAAAGGAATTTGAAACTGATATTTATTCCGATTACGAAGACAGATTCCAGTATTTTATTGGACTATCTTTATTCTTTTTATTATTAGAATTTATACTATTGGAAAGAAAAAACAAATTCTTTAAAAATGTTAATATTTTTAAAATAAATAACTAAAACAAGAAAGGAATGTAATATTTAAAATGTAAAATGTAATATTTAAGCGATAATTGCGTAGCAACATCAAACCTTAAACTTCAAACTTATTGTAAATGAACTACAAACTAAAATATAAATTTCATAGAATATTTTTAATTTTAATATTAGTTACTTCTTCTTTTAATGTTTTTTCTCAAAAAGATAAGCAATTAATTAGAGATGGGAATAAAAAATATAATAATACAAAATTCGACGATGCAGAATTATCGTATCGAAAAGCTATTGAAAATAATCCAAAATCGTTTGATGCAGCATTTAATTTAGGCGATGCTTTATATCGACAAGGAAAATACGAAGAAGCTGCAAATCAATTTCAAGCACTTAGCAACGAGGATGTTGACAAAGAAACACTTTCAAAAGTATATCATAATTTAGGAAATTCGTATATTCAAAATAAAAAATTAAAAGAAGGAATTGAAGCATACAAACAATCGTTAAGACTTGAGGATAAAGATGTTGAAACAAAATACAATTTATCTCAAGCATTGCGAATGTTAAAACAAGAACAGCAACAACAGCAACAAAACCAAGATAATAAGGATAATAAAGAGCAAAATAAAGACCAGCAAAAACAAGAACAACAAAAGCAACAAGATAAAAAAGACGAACAGAAAAAAGAACAACAACAACCACAAGAGCAAAAAGTATCGAAAGAACAAGCTGAACAAATGTTGAAATCAATGGATAATGACGAAAAAGATTTACAGGAAAAATTAAAAAAACAACTAATTAAAACACAAAAAGGAAATGTCGAGAAAGATTGGTAGTTTTGAAG
>MENC01000303.1:16049-17984 GCA_001768155.1 Bacteroidetes bacterium GWA2_30_7 | reverse complement strand
GTTCGTCGGTTTCGGCAGCCAATTCAATATTATAATCAATCATTACATCAACAGTAAATTTATTCCCAACAATTTGTTCTTCAGCAAAACAACCATGATAAGAATAAAACTCCATACCTTCAATTAATATTTTTCCCATTTCAAATACATCAAATTTTAGTATAAATAAAACAAAAAAAAATTAAAACACAAAAATAATATGCACCGGCTTTCCGTTCGGCTGAGGTTCTATGAGCGAAGCGATGTACTGAGCTTAGTCGAAGTGTCGAATCTATCTAATAAGGCTCTGCCTGAAAACCTCAATTCTGTTTCAAAAAAATACTACTTTTTCATGAAAAATATCGTGTTTTTGCTTGGTATTTTTGAGTTGAAACATGGTCAACCGGTGCTTTCGCCAGATAACGTTGGTTTGAGTTTTTAAATTACAAAAATTTATAAATTTAAAAATACGCATTTTTTTATGTACTTTTGCCCTTTAAACTGCACATTTTTATGAACAATATTATTGAGAAAGAAGAATTTAAAAACTCTTTAAATTTTCTTGAACAAATAGTTGAAGACGATATTAAGTCGGGAAAAATAACAAAACATATTCAAACACGTTTTCCACCCGAACCTAATGGTTATCTGCATATTGGTCATGCGAAATCAATATGTTTGAATTTTGGATTGGCAAACAAATATAACGGAAAATGTAATTTGCGTTTCGATGATACAAACCCCACAACCGAAGACGTTGAATATGTTGATTCAATTAAAGAAGACGTTCGCTGGCTTGGTTTCGACTGGGACGACCGGGAATATTACGCCTCAGATTATTTCGCTCAAATTTACGAATATGCAGTAAAACTTATAAAAAAAGGCAAAGCTTACGTTTGCGAAATGTCAGCCGAAGAAGTAAGCGAAACTCGCGGAACTCCCGCAATACCAGGCAAATTAAGCCCATTCAGAGAAAGAACAGTTGAAGAAAATCTTGATTTGTTCAAGAGAATGAAAAACGGCGAATTTCCCGATGGTTCAAAAACCCTTCGTGCAAAAGTTGATATGGCATCACCAAATATGCAGCTTCGCGACCCGGTTATGTACAGAATCAAGCACGCACATCATCATAAAACAGGCAATAAATGGTGCATTTATCCAATGTACGATTTTGCTCACGGTCAAAGCGATTCTATTGAGGGAATTACACATTCTGTTTGTACTCTGGAGTTTGAAGTTCATCGTCCTTTGTACGATTGGTATATCAAAGAACTTGAAATTTTCCCGTCGCATCAGTTTGAATTTGCCCGTTTAAATATGACATATACCGTCATGAGCAAACGTAAATTGCTCGAATTGGTTAAAGGAAATTATGTAAAAGGCTGGGACGATCCGCGAATGCCAACAATTTCGGGAATGCGCCGGAGAGGTTACACCCCTGAGGCAATTCGTAATTTTGCCGATAGAATTGGAGTTGCAAAACGTGAAAATGTAATTGATATAGCTTTGTTGGAATTTTTTGTTCGTGAGCATCTTAATAAAATTACTCCGCGAATGATGGCTGTAATAAATCCTGTAAAAGTTGTAATTACTAACTATCCCGATAATCAAGTCGAATATCTCGATGCAGTAAATAATCCTGAAGACGAATCAATGGGAACAAGAAAAGTTCCGTTTAGCAAAAGGATATTTATTGAATCTGAAGATTTTATGGAAAATCCACCAAAAAAATTCTTCCGCCTTGCACCCGGAAATGAAGTTCGGTTACGTTATGCATATTTTATAAAATGTACCGAAGTAATTAAAGACGGTTACGGAAATGTAAAAGAAGTTCATTGCACTTACGATCCGGAATCAAAAGGGGGAAAATCTCCTGATGGAAGAAAAGTACAGGGAACAATTCATTGGGTTTCAGCCTCTGATGCAATTGCTGCCGAAGTCAGACTTTACGACAGA
>MENC01000303.1:11380-15992 GCA_001768155.1 Bacteroidetes bacterium GWA2_30_7 | reverse complement strand
AAGACACAACAGAATCGAAGTTGGTTTTTAACCGAACCGTAACATTGAAAGACACCTGGGCTAAAATTTCAGGGAAAAATTAAAAATACGACACTAATTTCACGAATTTTCATTAATTGTTTTTTAGTGCTAATTCGTGAAATTTGTGGCTAAATAAAATAACTTAAAATGAATCATAAAGCAGGTTTTGTAAATATAATTGGAAATCCAAATGTTGGTAAATCAACATTAATGAATGTATTAGTTGGCGAAAAAATTTCAATTATTACACATAAATCACAAACAACAAGGCACAGAATTTTAGGAATTGTTAACGATGATGATTATCAGATAGTTTTTTCCGATACACCCGGAATCATTAAACCTCATTATAAAATGCAGGAATCAATGATGGGCTTTGTAAATTCTGCATTACAAGATGCTGATGTTTTAGTGTATGTAACAGATATTAAAGAAACGATAGATAAAAACAGTGAATATTTTGCGAAAATTACATCCTCACAAGTTCCTGTAATTGTAATAATTAACAAAATTGATTTATCAAACGAAGAAGAAGTAAAAGCACTTGTTGCAGAATTTGAAAAAATATTTGTTAATGCCACAATTATTCCATTATCGGCATTGCTAAATAAAAATATGAAAGAATTAGTTGATTTAATAGTTTCAAAACTGCCCGATTCGCCCCCGTATTATCCTAAAGACCAACTTACCGATAAACCGGAAAAGTTTTTTGTAGCGGAAATTTTAAGAGAAAAAATTCTAAAAAACTATCGCAAAGAAATTCCATATTCGGTTGAAATTGAAATAGAAGAGTATATCGAAGAAGATAAATTGGTTAAAATTAGAGCTTTAATTTATGTAAATCGCGAATCGCAAAAAGGAATAATTATAGGAAACAGAGGCGAAGCATTAAAAAAGACTGGCACCGAAGCCCGAAAAGACATGGAAGACTTTTTACAGAAAAAAGTATTTTTAGAAACCTATGTAAAAGTTAAAAAAGACTGGAGAGATAATACTAAAATGTTGAAGGATTTTGGGTATTAAAGGGGCTAAAGAGTTGAAGAATTTGATGTTAAGAATATAAATATTTGGAATAAAATAAATGAACAAGCAAGAAAAAAGTAAAAAAATTAAGGACATTCGTGAAAAAATATTTAAAGGACTTGACTTGGCTTTTAAACGTTTAGTCGAAAAAACGGCAAAGGAAAACGGCAAATTAGTTTTTTCAGAAAATGGAAAAATTATTTATATTGATGCAAAGGATATAAAGCTATCTAATAATACCAATGTCCTTTAAAAGTTCAATATAAAATCAAAATCTGATTTCATGGTTTACAACGTTCCAGTATTTATCAAATCGCACGTAATCTCTACTTTTGCCAATAACAATAATTAGTGCCAATTATGTGAATTTGAACACAAAAAATAAATAACACAATACAATTTAACTTTGAAACTTAATAAATAAATGAGCAATATAATAGCAATAGTAGGAAGACCAAATGTTGGAAAATCAACTTTATTTAACCGTTTGGTTGGGCGGCGCGATGCAATAATTGACGAAACAAGCGGAACAACAAGAGACAGAAATTATGGTCGTTCGGACTGGAATGGTATTGAATTTTCGGTAATTGATACCGGTGGTTATGTCGATAATTCTGAAGATATTTTCGAAGAAGAAATAAACAAACAAGTTAAAATTGCAATCGAAGAAGCAGATGTAATTTTATTTTTAGTAGATGTAACAACAGGAATAACCGATTTAGACATTTCTGTAGCCGGAGTTTTAAGAAAATCAAAAAAGTCAATATATTTAGTTGTAAACAAGGTTGATACAAACGACAGAATATACGATTCTCACGAATTTTACAAACTTGGACTCGGAGAATTATATTGTATTTCTTCGATAAATGGTAGCGGAACTGGCGAAGTACTCGACGAAGTTGTAAAAAACTTTAAACCCGAAGTCGAATCAATTGAACCAAATGTGCCTCGTTTGGCTGTAGTTGGAAGACCAAACGTAGGAAAATCATCGTTTATAAACGCATTAATTGGTGAGGAAAGAAATATTGTTACAGAAATTGCAGGAACTACCAGAGATTCAATACATACAAGATATACAAAATTTGGTCAGGACTTTTATTTGATAGATACTGCTGGTTTACGAAAAAAAGGAAAAGTAACCGATAATCTAGAGTTTTATTCAGTAATGCGTTCAATAAGAGCAATTGAGCTTTCTGATATTTGTTTAATAATACTTGATGCAAATCAAGATATTGAATCACAAGATGTAAATATTCTGCATCTTGCTCAAAAAAATCGAAAAGGAGTTGTAATACTCGTAAATAAATGGGATTTGATTGAAAAAGATACAAAATCAACATTAGAGTTTGAAGAAAAAATAAAACGAAAAATAGCACCTTTCAGCGATGTTCCAATAGTTTTTATTTCTGCTCTAACTAAGCAACGTATTCATAAAGCAGTTGAAACAGCAATGGACGTTTTCAATAATAGAAAACAACGAATTTCCACATCCAAGCTTAACGATGTAATGCTTAAAGTAATAGAAGACTATCAACCACCTGCTTTAAAAGGAAAATATATTAAAATAAAATACGTAACACAGTTGCCAACACCATTTCCTTGTTTTGCATTTTTTTGTAACCTGCCACAATATGTAAAAGAGCCATATAAGCGATATTTAGAAAATAAAATACGGCAGAATTTTAATTTTTCGGGAGTTCCTGTGGAAATTTTTATGAGGAAGAAATAGTTTTTCATACCTTTGAATTAATGAGATTTTATATATCATCCATATTATTGATTCTATTTCTTGCAATTTATTCTTGCAAAAAACCCGAACAATATTCCGAAATTCCAGAAATATCGTTCAAAAATATTAATATAGAAAACACTTACGATACTTTAGACAACCAGATTAAAAGAGTTATCTTAACATTCTATGTAATTGATGGAGATGGCGATATCGGACTTGATACATCAGAACATTACCCACCCTACGATACATCAAGCGTTTACTATCATAATTTATTTATAACAGAATCTGAAAAGAAAAATGGCATTTATGAGCCAATTGATTTAACCGTTCCACTTTATTATAGAATTCCATATATTGTTCAGAAAGGTAAAAACCCAACCTTAAAAGCAGATATTATTATAAAAATAGACTATTCAATTCCTTCATTATATGATACTATAAAATACGATTTTTTTATTTACGACAGAGCTTTTCATAAAAGCAATACGGTTTCAACCTCAGATATAATTCTTAATAATTAATTGATATTAAAATGCTTATTACTCAAAACATGAAAATGGCAGATGTAATTCATTTGAATTACAAACTTTTGCCGGTAATTAATCGTTTCGAAATCGAATTAGGCTTTGGAGATTCTACTGTTGAGGAGGTTTGCAAAATTAATAAAGTAAATGTTCATTTTTTTCTCGAAATAGTTAATGCGTTTAACGATAAGGATTATTTCCCGAAAAAGAATTTGCAGCAATTTTCTGTTTCATTGATTGTTAACTATTTACAAAAGAATCATCTTTATTATATTTCCGAAATTATTCCCCATATCGAAAAAACTATTGATAGCCTGTGTATTAATACACAAAACATCATTCTTTTAAAGAATTTTTTCGAAGAATATAAAAAAGAATTATTTGCACATATTGATAGAGAAGAAAATGTTGTTTACCCTTATGTGATTGAAATAGAGAAGCTAATAAAATCAAAAAAAACAAAACAAAATCAAAATAAATATTCGATAGATATATTTGCCGATGAGCACGATAATATTGAAGACAAACTTTTCGATTTAAAAAATATTATTATAAAATATCTTCCATGTTCCACTGAGGCAAGTGTTTATAATAAAATACTTTACGATTTATTTACTCTCGAAAAAGACCTGAACGACCATTCACGAATTGAAGAAAAAGTACTGATTCCAAAAGTTCGAAACATTGAGAAAAGTTTAAAAAATTCATAATTCACGAATGAAAATTATCATAATTCACGATTCGTACATTGTACGAAAAGGATTAAAATTATTAGCCGAAGAATGTTTCCCTTCACCAAACATTATTGAAACATCAAATAATGAAGAACTTGAAGATGTTTTGGAAAATAATAATTCGGATTTAATTTTCATAAAAAATTCTTTATTAAATGTTGAAACGAATATTTTAATTGGAAAATTATCAATTAAAAAGCAAGGAGTAAAATTGATTTCGTTATTAGATAACGAACAAGTAGTAAAAAATGATTTTGTTGATTTATATTTAAATATTGATGAAGAAAAGCATGAATTAATTAGTAAGATTTCAAAATTATATCCAAAATCTGAAACAAAAAATAAATCTGTAATATCTAAGCGAGAAATAGCTATAATTGAATTAGTAGCTAAGGGTTTAACTAATAATGATATTGCAGAAAAGCTTTTTTTAAGTCCGCACACAGTTGTTACACATAGAAAAAATATTTCAAAAAAATTAGGTATTAAATCTGTATCAGGTATTACTATTTATGCAATCCTTAACAATATTATTAATCCTAATGAATTGAATCAATGAGTCCACTCCGAAAAGT
>MENC01000303.1:0-11360 GCA_001768155.1 Bacteroidetes bacterium GWA2_30_7 | reverse complement strand
CTTTTCTTGACTTTTCGTAGTGGACTCATCAATAAAATTATACTGGACCCGGAGCTTTTCCTATTAAATCCACAGATGGTGGCTTTACGGTCCAACAACCTTGATATTTAAAAGATAGTTTGCCGAAATAATCACTACTGTAAAAAGAAACTCTGTCGAGAGTAGCATCTATTTCAGATTGGTCAAGTCCGGCAGATTCTCGTAAGCATAATACATAAACCCAATTAGCTTTCTTGCACATCCATGAGCCGTACATCTGATAATTAATTTCTAATAAGTCTTGCATAAAAGCATCCGATTTGCTTTCAGGAATTGTGCATAATGGGCTCATTATCTGCAAATAGTATTTTTCGGGATTAGTAGGAAAACTGAATACATCAATCCAAATCGTAGCATCTTTTGACTTAAATGACCATTGACCTTGTTTTTCTCCTCTGCAAGTTGCCGGATCCAGATTTAGCCTTTTTAAGCTGTTTTCTATTAAAACACCTGCTTCTTGAATATTCATATAAAATATTTATAATCCTTAAATCATTAAACATCAATTTTAGCATATTTAGCGTGCTTTTCAATAAAATCTCTACGTGGTGGCACTTCATCACCCATTAACATAGAAAATATTCTATCTGCTTCAGCAGCACTATCAATAGTAACCTGCCTTAATGTTCTGCTTACCGGATTCATGGTGGTTTCCCACAATTGTTCAGCGTTCATTTCTCCAAGACCTTTATAACGTTGAATATGAACTCCTGACTCTTTTCCTCCAGCTGTTAATTCTTGAATTACAGCTAATCGCTCTTCTTCGTTCCAGCAATATCGTTCTGTTTTTCCTTTTTTAATAAGATAAAGTGGAGGAGTTGCAATATATAAATATCCTTTTTCGATAATTGGTTTCATATATCTAAAAAAGAATGTCATAATTAATGTTGTAATGTGGCTGCCGTCAATATCAGCATCGGTCATTATTATAACTTTATGATATCTTAATTTTTCAATATTTAGTTCTTTGCAGTCATCGTCGGTACCAATGTGAACGCCAAGTGCTGTAAAAATATTTCTAATCTCTTCGTTTTCAAATATTTTGTGTTGCATTGCTTTTTCGACATTAAGAATTTTACCTCTTAATGGCATAATCGCCTGAAATCGTCTGTCGCGACCTTGTTTTGCAGTTCCTCCCGCTGAATCGCCCTCAACAAAATAAATTTCACAACCACCTGGGTCTTTATCTGAGCAATCTGCTAATTTTCCTGGAAGTCCACCACCTGTTAATACAGATTTGCGTTGCACCAATTCTCTTGCTTTTCTTGCTGCATGTCGGGCAGTTGCTGCTAGAATTACTTTTTGAACAATTGTTTTGGCATCTCGAGGATTTTCTTCTAAATAATTCGAGAGCATTTCGCTAACAGCCTGGTTAACAACGCCCATTACCTCAGAGTTTCCTAATTTTGTTTTTGTTTGACCTTCAAACTGTGGTTCTTGAACTTTAACAGAAATAACTGCAGTAAGTCCTTCACGAAAATCATCACCACTTATATCAAATTTCAGATTTTTCAACATTCCTGATTTATCGGCATAACTTTTCAATGTACGTGTTAATGCACTTCTGAAACCGGCTAAGTGTGTACCTCCTTCGTGTGTATTAATATTATTTACATAAGTATGTACGTTTTCGTTGAATGAAGTATTATAAGTCATTGCAACTTCAACGGGCATTCCATATTTATCGTTTTCGGCATGTAAAATAATTTCAATTAATTTTTCACGTGTTGAATCCAAAAAATCAACAAAATCTTTTAGCCCTTTTTCTGAAACAAATTCTTCTCTTAAATTTTTTCCAGATTCGTCAACTTCACGTAAATCTGTAATATTCAGTTTGATTCCTTTATTAAGGAAGGCTAATTCGCGAAGTCTTGTAGAAATTATGTCAAATTTATATTCGGTTGTAGTAAAAATTGTATCATCTGGAATAAAAGTGATTTTTGTTCCATTCTTATCAGTTGTACCAATTTCTTTAACAGGTTCTTCGGGTTTTCCTTTATGATAAATCTGAGTATAAACCTTCCCGTTTCTGTAAACTTCTGCAATTAATGTTGAAGATAGTGCATTAACGCACGATACTCCAACACCATGTAAACCACCAGAAACCTTATAAGAATCTTTATCAAATTTACCACCTGCATGTAAAACTGTCATTACGACTTCAAGTGCTGATTTTTTTTCTTTTTCGTGATAATCGACTGGAATACCTCTTCCATCATCAATTACTGTAATTGAACCGTTTTGGTTAATAAAAACGTCAATATTTTTACAATGTCCTGCAAGTGCCTCATCTATTGAATTGTCAACTACTTCATATACTAAATGATGAAGTCCTTTTTGGCTAATATCGCCAATGTACATTGCAGGACGTTTACGAACGGCTTCTAAACCTTCGAGTACCTGAATACTATCTGCTGTATATTCAGTTTTGTTTAATTTGTCTTCCACTATTGTATCCATTTGATTATCAAATAATTGAATTACTATTTAAAATGTACTCAAAGATATGAAAAATTGATGAAAAATTGAAGTTAAAGTATTTTAAATTCAGGGTTTTTATTAACAATTTATTGTCAATTTTGTAATTTTAGTTAAAATGTAAAAAGAAAGAGGCTGACTTAATTAAGCCAGCCTCTTGAAAATATATAACCCAAAGCACAATCTACTGACAATCAGTGTTATATTTGTTATTATCCCAGCAATGGAAATCAGTATCGTTAAAGAATAATACATTTGTATTTGCTAACGAATTTTTAATTTGACCATTTTTTGTTGTTCTGTTCCAATTAATTTCTACAAGATTATTCCAACTTTTATAATATATATTGTAAAAAGCATTGAAAGGAGTGTTGTTAGTTTTTCCATACATTATATATCCACCATTTTCTGCACCATGTGCTACTGATGTACTTGGAGCAACATTCATATACTTAATGTCTGCAGTACCATCAGAATTATTATGCCAATCAATTTGCAATAAAGTGGTTGGAACTTCTGGTTTCTCATATAATATCCACTGCCCAGATGTACCATTTAGGTCGGAAGTTCCAGTAAACCATTTGAAGTCTGTAAATCCACCTGATAAAGACAAATACATTTCCCAGTTAACTTGTTGTCCATCAATTTTTCCATGTAAAGAAGCTGTATAAGTTTTAAATCCTACATTTACACTATAAGTCCAAGTCCACCAATCATCGTCACCTAATTCTGGTTGATGTTTGAATGATTCAAGAAATGCTGCAACTGGAATTGCAAGACCAACTGACAATATTCCATTCCAAAAGCTAGCCTGAATAAATGCCTTATTAAAATTATATTTTAAGGTAGTGTCAGTTGTTGAGTCTTGAAGTGCAAGTCCACTTTTGTTTTGTTTAAAATCTGAGAAATCCATTACAAAAGAAGAAGAAGGTGGTAATGTTGGGGGATCTTCTTTTTCCTTTTTTTTACATGAAGAAACTGACATTACAAATGCAAGATAAAACATTGCAAAAAATGCTGTTAAAAATTTTGTTGTTTTCATAATTTTAAAAATTTAGTTATTGTTTTTAATTAATTTCTATTTTCAGATGTAATACACAAAAAATATTTTTTACCCTTATTGAAAAATTAAAAATGTTAATTCTTTGGTAAATAATAGAAACTAGAAATTATATCTTAACCCAACTCTAGCACCATATGCGGTGAATTTTTGAGTAAAGTAATATTCTTTAGAATATATTGAATTTAGGCTTTTTCGATAATATGGTTCTAAAAATATTTGAGAATTTTGATTTAATCCATATCCTAAATAAAAACCTAAATAAGATGAAAAATTAGGTACAGCATAAGGATTTTCTTTTTTTAAATCAGTTGTACGATTTTCTGTTGAATTGTTTTTGTTTGCACCTGATACATTAATAAACAAACCTGTTATTAAACCACCGGTTACTCCGAAGGTAAAATTATTTTGTTTTACCGAGTAGCTTACTGTTAAAGGAAATTCAAAGTACTTATATTTATTTTTTGAAATTAATTTATTATTTAAACTACTATCATTACCCAACATAGTTATTGAATCAAACTTATTGTATGCCAATAAAATACTAGATGTATCATTATAATTCAGGGAATCGTTGATAAAGCTAACACTGTCTGATATATTAAAATAATTGTTTAAATAGTAAGAAGAATCCTGATGAGATAAGTTGTTGACAGAATGTCCTAATTGTGAATAAGATAATCCACCTTGAAGTGTAAATCCATAATATTCATAATTAATATTTAAACCTACAGAATAGCTTAGTAAAGGCGATTGCTTCGACTCACGGTCTTTAATTATTTTTTCAAATTCTTTATTTTTGGTTTTATAAACACTTTGTGAATTAACAAGTGCTGTATAAACATCATAAGACCATCTTTCTCGTTCCATTATTATGGGTTTTCCTAAAGCATTAACACCTACAGTATCTGAATTAGGTTTATATTTATAAGAATTATCTAAAGAATTTGAAACTAAAACTGTGGAAGGTTGCTCTTTATTTTGTGTAGTATTTTTTAAAATAGTTGATTTGTGGCTTTCAATAATATATTTATTCTCAATTGTTTCAGAAACTTCAGGTACATCATTAATTCTCTTGGTTTTATCTAATTGTAAACTGTTATCTTTAGCATTTTTCAAATAATTTGCGAAACTTGTTTTTTTGTTAAAAGCTGAAGCTTTATTTTCATTAAAACTTGTATTAATTTCAGTAACAAATGTATTGCTGCCTGTTGAGCTATTTTTTCCTATATTATATGCAATTAATTGATTATCATTTTTTATTGACGTAGAAATATCTTTGTTGTTAAGTCCAATAACAAGTAAAATTACAATTGTAGATAATGATGCAACATTATAAATATTAAATGTTAGTGGTTGATAATTTATAAAATTTGCAAACCATATTTTACGTGCAATTTTAGGCCATAAACTTTCTGAAGGAATTACGTTATGAGTATTAAAAATTTTTCGGACATAATTATTAAATCCGTAACCAGTTAATTTTGAATCTATTTTGTCCCACGCATCAAAGCTTGGTTTAACTTGATAGTTTTCAAAATTGCTTCTAAATAAATCTTCAATATTTTTATTATTTTTACTCAACTCTACTAGTTTCTTTTTTATATTCTTTTAATTTCTTTTGAAGGTAAGTTCTGGCTCTTGAAAATTGCGATTTTGACGTGCCTACATCAATATTTAGCATTTCCGAAATTTCTTTATGTTTATATCCTTCAATAACGTGCATATTAAATACAATTCGGTAACCATCTGGTAATTCGTTTATTAACTTTAATAACTCGTCTAAAGAATACTCATCTTCTATAATTTCGTCATCTTCATTATAATAATTTATATCTTCAACATCTTCAAAATGCTGATGGTTATAATGTTTAATATTTTGATGATAATTAGAAATCGCAGTATTAATCATTATCCTTTTTAGCCAACCTTCAAATGAACCTTTTTGAGAAAACTGCTTAATATTCATAAAGATTTTAACAAAACCTTCTTGAAGTATGTCCTCAGCCTCAGCCTTATTTCGAGCATATCTTGTGCATAATGCTAAAAGAATAGAAGAGTACTTGTCAAAAAGTTCCTTCTGCGACTTTCGATTATTCTTTATACATCCAAGAATTATTTGCTCATCAATAAGCATTTTATAAGAATTTAGACTTAGTTTTTTGTTAAAGGTTGCATTAATAATTTAATGTAAAAATATAAAAATTTCGTTAACATAAACAATGCCCAAGATAAGAAAATTGAAAATCGGCTCTGGGCTTGAAGTTTAAAGCAGATTTTTTTTAATAAAACGAAGCAATTTCTAAACAATAAACAAATCAGCAATAATTCCATCTGATAAAAACATTCCTTTTGAAGTCAATATATAATTGTTTTTGTTTTTGATAATATATCCCATTTTAAGATATTTATTAGTGGAGGTTATAAAAATTTCGAAATATTTAATACCAAATTTTGATTTTATAAGTTCAAAATCCACTCCTTTACTCGTTCTTAGTGAAGTCATTATAAACTCATTATATTTCATATTCGGGTTTAATTTTTCGTGTTTTGAAGGTAATTTTCCTTCATTAATCTTTGAAATATAAACGCTTAAATTATCTGTATTCCAGCTTCTTATATCGCAATTAAATGAATGTGCCGAAGTCCCAAATCCTAAATATGAAATTCCGTTCCAATAGTTTGAATTATGCCTTGATTCAAAACCCTTTAATGAATAATTTGAAATTTCGTAATGAAAATAATCATTTGAAATTAAGTGATTTTCAATCGTGCTAAATTGTTGAAGGCTAAATTCTTCATCTATTATTTTGATTTTATTTGATGTAAGTAATTTGTGTAGTTTTGTGCCTTTTTCGTAAGTTAAATGATAAGCCGAAATATGTTGAACTTTATATTTTATAAAAACATCCAAATCGCTTATTATATCGTTAATTGTCAATCCCGGAATTCCAAAAATTAAGTCTGCACTTATGTTTTTAAAACCTGCTTCAATTGAATATTTTATCGTTTTTTCGGCTTGAACTGAATTGTGCCTCCTTCCAAGAAAATTCAAAATTTCATCGTTAAACGATTGAACACCAATACTTATTCTGTTTATTCCAATTTTAATAAGCTGTTTTAAATATTGTAATGTAATATCATCAGGATTTACTTCAATTGTAATTTCCGGATTTTCTGTAATTTTATAATTTTCAAAAATTACATCAATAATCTTCTGAATTTCTGAAGTTTTTAAAAGCGATGGTGTGCCTCCTCCAAAATAGATTGTTTCAATAAATTCATTTTGTAATTCATTTTTACGAATTAAAATTTCCTTTTTTAATGCCGAAAGAAAATTATCATTGAAATCAAGTTTTGTAATCGAGCAAAAATCGCAATAAATACATTTCGATTTGCAGAATGGAATATGGATGTAAATGCCGGGCATTAATTTTTTAATTTATAAATTAATTTTAGTTAGTATTGAATAAAAAAAGGTGCAATCGCACCTTTTTTTATTTCATTAATTATAAATCAATTAACAACCACAGCAGCAACCTTTTTTCTCTAATTTGTGCTTTTTAATAAATTCACAAATTGGTTCTTCTAACGATGGATGTCCAATTTCCTGAAGGTCGTAACCAACTTTTACGCTTGGTTTGTCAATTTTCACAATTCGCTTTAAGTCAATTGGAGTTGCAATAACAACAACATCACAAGGAGTTGCAGCAATTGTTTTTTCCAAATCTTTAATTTGTTGTTCACCATATCCCATAGCTGGAAGTAATGTTCCAATATTTGGATAAATTCTGAAAGTTTCGGCTAATTTACCAACGGCAAATGCTCTTGGGTCAACTAATTCTGATGCACCATATTTACGGGCAGCAACTGTTCCGGCACCAATTTTCATTTCACCATGTGTTAATGTTGGACCATCTTCTACAACAAGACATTTTTTACCTTTAACCATTTCAGGGAAATCAATTGAAAGTGGTGAAGCAGCATCAACAACCATTGCATTAGGATTAACTTTCTGAATACTTTCACGAACAGTTTGAATTCCTTCTGGTGAAGCAGAATCCATTTTATTTATTACAACTACATCGGCTAAACGAAGTGTAGCTTCGCCCGGGTAATAGTTTAATTCATGACCTGGTCTGTGTGGGTCAACAACTGTAATTGTTAAATCAGGTTTATAGAATGGAAAATCGTTATTTCCACCGTCCCAAAGAATTACATCACAACCATTTGGGTCATTTTCAGCTGCCCTTACAATTGCCTCATAATCAACACCTGCATAAATTACGTTTCCACGAATTACATGTGGTTCGTATTCTTCCATTTCTTCGATTGTGCATTTGTGTTTAGCTAAGTCTTCAACTGTTGCAAATCGTTGAACTTTTTGAGCAACCAAATCTCCATAAGGCATTGGATGACGAATTGCTACAACTTTTAAGCCTTGTTGCATTAAAATTTCAATAACTCTGCGAGAAGTTTGTGATTTTCCACAACCTGTCCTTACAGCACCAACTGCAATTAAAGGTTTTGTTGATTTAATCATTGTTTCTTTTGCTCCCATTAGAATGAAATTTGCACCGGCTGCATTTACTAATGCGCTCATATTCATTACTCTTTGGTATGGAACATCGCTATAGGCAAAAACACAATCTACTACGTCTAATTCTTTAATTAAACGTGGAAGTTCTTGTTCAGCATAAATTGGAATTCCGGCTGGATAAAGTTTTCCGGCTAATTCTGCAGGATATTTTCTATCGTAAATATCTGGAATTTGGGCTGCTGTAAAAGCTACCACGTTACAACTTTCATTATTTCTGTAACAAGTATTAAAATTATGAAAATCTCTACCTGCTGCTCCAATAATAATTACATTTCGTTTAGTCATTTTTCCTCCTATTTTTATATTTATTTAATTATGTTATTGATATTTTTCTTATTTAGAAAGCAATTTATTCGTTTATAATAAAATACCTTCATTTTTAATTTTATATTCGATTGTGCTTTTTATTTCAGCTCGATTTTTAAATTCTTCAACCTTATAAACTAATAAATCAAGAGGTGCTTTTAAAAACGGAATTACAAATTTTCTAATTTCTCTAATAATTTCTAATTTTCTTTTTTCATCATTTGTAATAATACAGATGTCTATATCACTATTGTTGTTCGGATTACCATAAGCATACGACCCAAACAAAATAATTTTATTTATTAAAAATTTTTCTTTAATAATTTTTGCAATTTGTATTATTTCTTCTTTTTTATTCAATTTTCATCATTAATATGGACATTTTTTGTTAAAAAAATGTCTCAATTGCACATTCAATCAGTCAAAGATAGTTTTTTAAGTTCTTCATAAATAAATTTTTTCATCAAAATAATAATATGATAAACAACTTATTTGTAAAAAAATACAATAATTTGTTGAGATATATAAATTTCCATTGAACGAAAACACTAATCATGTTAAGAAACATGTGGATTAAATTTGATTTTTGAATAAATAGTTTATGAATTTTCTCGCTCACATATATCTTTCGGGAAGTAATGACGAAATAAAGATTGGTAATTTTATTGCCGATGGCGTGAAAGGAAATTCTTATCAGAAATATAAGCCCGACATTCAAACCGGAATTTTAATGCATCGCGACATTGATTATTTTACTGATAATCATTCGATTTCTGCCGAAAGTAGAAATCGTATTCACGAAATTTATGGAAAACATTCAGGAATAGCGATTGACATTTTTTACGACCATTTTCTTGCAAAATATTGGAACGATTTTTCAAAAGAATCTCTCCGTAGTTATGTTTATCATTTCTATTTTTTGGCATTATTAAATTATTCAATTTTACCACTTAGGTTAAAACACGCATTTCCTTTTATGGTTCTTAATAATTGGTTTAGAATGTATTCCAGAGTTGACGGAATTGAAAATGTACTTGTTCGGATGTCGAAGTTTACTTCATTACCTGAGAATACCGAAAATGCAATAAATAATTTCAAAACCTATTATTCTGATTATGAAAATGAATTTCGGGCTTTTTTTAAAGAAATTCAAAGTTTTATTTCAACTAAATATAAAATAGACTTTAATGAAAAGTAATTAATTATTAAAATGCCACAAAGACACAAAGACGCTAAGATATACAAATCTTTAAAAAACAACAGATTATAATTATTAAAACTTTGTGTCTTTGCGTCTTTGTGGCAAAAAAAGACTTTTCGGAGGGGACTCTTTAATTGAATTTTTTGTAACTACTCTTCCACATCGAATTTACAGGTTTTCAGCTAAAAAAAATTGACACTAATTGCACGAAAAAAAAAGTTTTAATTCGTGTCAAAATCGTGGCTGAATAATAACAAATAAATTTTTCTATATTGAATTAACAGCAATTTGTTCAAAAAGAAATAGTTTCGTGAAATAAACAATTGATTTCTGTTGTACATTTATTGATAATTCTACAATAAAACTATCAATAATGAAGAAGATAATATTAATAATTTGTGCTATCAATGCCCTCACATTCACCTGCTTATATTCACAAATTTTAGTATCATTCGTTAAACAAAATCCCGAATGTTATGGATTTTCAAACGGAAATATTGAGCTAAATATCACCGGAGGAGTTGAGCCATACTCAATTATCTGGACTAATAATTCAGGCATATTTGCAACTGATACAAATTTTGTTGACAATTTACAAGCCGGAAAATATTGGTTTGACATTACCGATTTTAATGGTTTAACTGCAACAGATACAGTGTATTTAACTACTTTTCAAATCAGTACTATTGATGAAATTACTGATGCACCATGTTATTCGGCAAATGGCGCAATAAAAATTACTCCTCAAGGCGGACGAGAATTTTATTTTGGCTATTGGAGGCGAATGGTTTGGAATCCAAGCCTGAACACAATGATTCTTGACCCAACTTGGCAAGATTCTTCTCGTACAAATATTGACACAAATTATTTTTCAAAATCTTATCCTAAAGGCTTTTACATATTAACTGTGGTCGATTCTTCGGGGCTTGGTTGTTCAATTGTTAAAAATATTGAAATTAAAGAACCTACATCTCAAATTTCGTTGCAGGAAACTCATACAAATAATATTTGTAAATTCGATACCGCAGCATTAATTCAGGTAAATGCTTATGGAGGAACAAATCCATATTTATATTCATGGTCTTCTGGAAAAACAACACCAACAATCAGTAATTTAAAAGCTGGTTTATATACAGTTACAGTTAGCGATTCTAAAGGTTGCACTATCAGCGAATCTATCAATGTAGAAGAGCCATTTCAGGAAATACTTTTAATTTCAGAAAAAAACGATGTTTCATGCAGAGATAATCACGATGGCTCTGTTTCAATTCAATATATTGAAAATAGTATTGCTCCTTACACTTATAAATGGTCAAATAGCGAAACTACAGTAAACATCAGCAATCTTGATGCAGATATTTTTATTATTACTGTTACCGATGGAAATAATTGTAAAGCAATTGACACATTTGATGTTAAACTTACAGATATTGATTGCATTACAATCAATAATGTAATAACTCCCGATGGAAATGGTAAAAACGATTATTGGATTATAGATAATATACATCTTTATCCAAAGTGTGAAGTATCAGTTTTTGATAGATGGGGAAATATTGTGTTTAATAAAACCTCTGGATACGATAATTTATGGAATGCTGATTACAAAGGAAATCCATAAATTATCGTATCCAGAGGTTTTATTAAACACAATATTTCCCCATCTATCAAAAACT
>MENC01000302.1:14593-25871 GCA_001768155.1 Bacteroidetes bacterium GWA2_30_7 | reverse complement strand
TTTTTATTATGGGACCTAAAACAGTAATTAATGGAAATGTAGCAATTGGAAATCCATCTACAATTGATGCTAAACTACATGTAGTTGGAGATGTAAAAATTGAAGGACTTGCCGATGGTTCTACAACCAAAATGGTAGTAGCCGAACCCGACGGCAAACTCTCAACAAAAACTTTATCAATTAATACAAGTACCGATGGGACAAGTACAACTACCACTTTAAGTGGAAGCAATATTGAATTGGGAGACCCTGCAAATCCTGTCAGTAATGTAAATGTAAACGGAAGTATTGAATTACCTTTATCGGCAAATAGTTCTTCAAGTACAACAGCAGGTATTACATTAGATGGTTTTACAACCAGTAAATTCTCGTATAACTCTTTATCCTTAAAACGTTATGGATTTGGATTTCATAATCCTACACAGAGTACGACATCAAGCAATGGTAGTTTTATTTCAGGTTATGGAGGTATAGATTTTTTTACATCCGATAACAACAGACTCTCAATTAAGCAAAGCGGAAAAGTAGGAATTGGCACCGACGACCCGAAAGAAAGACTTCAATTAGGCGATTTATTTACTTTCCATACCGGAGGCACAAAAATGATTGGTAGAAATGTATATTGGGACAATGATGCAGGTTATTCAAAAAAAATTCTTAGCGTTGAAACTAATGGTGTATTACCTTCATCATCAGCTTTAAAATTTAATGCAGATGGTAGTATTGGTTTTTCAGTTGACAATAATACAGCCGACCCTAATGATGCTACTGGTTTTAAAATAAAATGGATAAACCCATTTAATATTTCAAAAAGTGGCAATATAGTTTTAGGTGATCCTAATACTACAGATTTTCCTTCAACCCTTACAGTTAATAGTAGTTTGAATTTTAAAACTTTACAAGATAAATCAGGCGATGCTAGTGCAAAAATGCTAGTTTGGAACAGTACTGATTATAGCGTGGGGACAAAAGAAATAACAGGGTTATGTGATGACATTACCTGCGATGGGAATGGACATGTGGGTATAGGAACAACTACACCAAACGCACAAATACATATTAAAGGTAAAAACAGTCAATCTCCAAAAATTCGTTTTGAAGATATTGTAGGTTTAGCACAATATCAAAGTATTTGGGATATTTCTCAGTCTTCAAATGGCTTAGAATTCCTACATGGAACCTTTGGTTCAAATCCTGTATCTAAGTTTAAAATATCTGAATGGGGTCATATAGGGATTGGTGCCCCATCTCCACAAGCAATCTTACATATTAAATCTGACGGAAGCGGTTTCGAAGAAAACGGTAATGTTCTACCT
The DNA here is from genome assembly GCA_001768155.1 of Bacteroidetes bacterium GWA2_30_7. Lineage (GTDB taxonomy): Bacteria > Bacteroidota > Bacteroidia > Bacteroidales > GWF2-33-38 > GWA2-31-9. The sequence goes on along the minus strand of MENC01000302.1, from coordinate 24,555 downwards.
ATAGTAGAAAATACTGGTACAGGTGCTGCAGGCTGGAAATTTCTTACAGGTGGAGGCATTAATGGACCTTACTGGATTATACATGCTGCAGGGGGAAGCAATCAAGGCTTGGGAAAATTTGTTTTCCGTTCCGATAGCGTTGAGGTTATGACATTAACAAGAGAAAAAAAGGATGGATGGAACGATGTTAGAAGAGTCGGTATTGGAACAACTTCTCCAACCTCCAATTTACAAGTACAGAATGCCGAAAATACAGATATTCGTGTTAAATCAACAGGTTCAAATAAAACTGCATTACTTTGGGCTGCAAATAATAATTTTGGGTTGGCTTTCGGTATAGGTACCGATAATAAAGGTCATATTTACTATAATGAAACTTCACCACAAGAATCTATGACATTTCTTAATAATGGCAATGTAGGAATAGGCACACCCACCCCCGACGAAAAACTCCAAGTAAAAGGCAACATTAAAGCATGTAAAGTAATAGTAGCAAACCCAGGTGGTGGCTGGTGCGATTACGTATTCGACGATAAATACAAACTCCCCTCACTTTTCGATGTAGAGCAATATGTAAAACAACACAAACACCTGCCCGATGTACCAAGCGAAAAAGAAGTAACCGAAAATGGTATTGATGTAGGACAAATGAACACTATACTTCTCAAAAAAATAGAAGAACTTACACTCTACTCTATTGAGCAGCAGAAACAACTTGAAAAGCAGCAGCTGCAAATTTCTTCTTTAATTAATGATGTTGAGAAAATTAAAAAGTAAGATTATGAAAACCTCAGCTTTTTTAATATTAATTATTCAATTATTGATAATTAGTAACAAAGTTAATTGCCAAGATACTTTGCCTATGATGATTGATAGTGCATTATATTACGAAATACCAGAGCAGTATAGAGTAAAAAGAGAACGTGTTATATTTACACCTGATTCTATTAAAAAAAAGCACAGAGAAATGCATCCACCTGGTTATTTTGATGAAATAAATAAAAAACCAGACACAACAAGTAGTGTAACCCCATTAAATAAATCTGTATTAGGTACTATTTCTGCACATGGAAGATTAACGTATTTGGGTGCAGATGGTAGTATAAAAATAGGTAAAAGAGTTAAAGTTGAAATATATGAAAAAGATGGTATATCAGATACTGATTTTAGTAGTGATTATAAAATTAACAATGATTATGATATTTATACAGATGATAATGGTGAGTGGAGTTTGACAGGTATTAATAATACTGATCCTGCGGGATTTTTTGGTAGAGATTTATATGTTAAGTATAAATTGGAAAATATTTTTGGGGGAGTGAATGATTATAGTGATAATCTACCTTATACTTGGAATACGTGGGTATTGTTGCCACATGATGATTATGAAGATATTACAGATGGCACAAATGTAACCTTTGATTTAAATGTTACTGATAACAATAAACCATCGCTTTGGTTATATCAAATAATTCAGAATACATATTATGATTCAAAATTTACTGGTTATTCAATTGGGGATGTAACTTTTCACTGGCAAGCTGGACTTAACCCTATTGTTGGAAATTATGCTAAAAATATAGACGAAAAAATCTATGTTAATGATAATTTATTTTATACAAGTTTTGGATTTAATGAGGCTATTTGGAGTCAAGTAATACTACATGAGTTAGGACATTTTTATATGTATAGTGCTTATGGAAATTATATTCCTGACCCAAATTGTGTGGCACATTCGATACCAGTGAATACAAGTGAGAATTGTGCTTGGGTAGAAGGATGGGGGATTTTTTTCTGTTTAGCAATGCGAAATTCAAGTAATTATCAACAAATTGGTGGTGAAAATTGGAACTTTGAAGCTCCTAATATTACTGCTTCTGGTGATCAAGTCGAAGGCAGAGTTGCAGCAGCTTTATGGGATTTATACGATACCCCAAATGATGGCTGTGACCAATACGGATTTGGTTTTGATGAAATATGGAATATTATTTATAATGTAAACAACAGCACATTTTTAGAATTTTGGAATTCTTGGACAGCATCAAAACACTTTGCAGTTTCAAGCATCCAACAAAATACAATAGATTATAATACAGCACCTGTTTTAAATTCAATCCCAAATCAAAGTCTTGATATTAACACTAATTTAACTTTAAATCTTACAGCAAGTGATGATGAAAGCTCTTTGTCAGAATTAGAATTTTTGATTCTTTCCAATTCTGACCCAAATTGTGTTTTAAGTATTAATGGAAGTCAACTAAGTATAAATCCTGTTTCAGGTTGGTCTGGTTCAAGTACCGTTTCATTAAAAGCAAGTGATATTTGCAAGAACAGTAATACACAAAATTTTACAATAACTGTGAACCCATTACCCATATTAAGTGTAAATCCGCAAAATTTTGATGTTAGTGCATCATCTGTTCAATCACAGGTTAGTGTAACTAATTCAGGTAGTGGGTCATTAAATTGGACTGTAGAAATTACACAAGGCTCAAATTGGTTAACTGATGTTAACCCCCTTTCAGGAACAAATGATGGAAATTTTAATATCAATTATTCTGAAAATAATACAGGAAATGTAAGAACTGGACAGGTTAAAGTCAATTCAAATGGAACGGGCAATAGTTTTCAAATAATTCAAATTACACAACAAAGTTATTCAATCGATTTTTCAGCATCATCAACATCTATTTTTGAAGGAAACACAGTAACATTCACAGACCTATCTCAAGGCACACCCACCTCTTGGGAATGGACATTCGAAGCTGGTACCCCAGCTTCCTCATCTTTACAAAATCCTCCCCCAATTAAATATAATACTGCTGGGACTTATGATGTTACACTTAATACATTAACAAAAACTGGTTATATAACTGTTAATGCTCCTGCACCAGTTCCTAATTTTACATATTCAAGCCCTACAAATTTTGGCACTTCTATTACATTTAATGATATTACAACAGGCACAGTTACATCACGAAGTTGGAATTTTGGCGATGGGAGTACTTCCTCATTACAAAATCCTACACATACATATTATAGTTCAAGCATTTCTGAGATTTACAAAGTCTCTTTAACAACAACCAATTCGTCAGGAAGTAATACAATAGAAAAAGATATTACTGTAACACATTCAGATTTAACTATTACAGGAAGGGTAATAAGCGATAGTTATGTTGGTTTATCTGGAATTTCAATTTCCACCAATGTTGGTTCTCCAACTGTAACAGGTTACAATGGTAATTTCACTATTAATGTCCCATATAATACATCCTTTACATTAAGTGTTAATGGTGGCTCTCAATTTACATCTTGGAACGCTTCATATACATACTCGCAAAATACAAATATTGGTGATATTATGCTTTATCCAATAACTTTATTTATACAAAAAACAACTGTTTCGGCTACATATTATAAATTTTCTGCCGAACATGCTCCCATTGGTACAACTGATTATAAATGGTATCTTAATGGAAATTTAAAGCAAAATAGTACAAGTAGGTTTTATTATTATTATTCTGAATGTAATACAACATTTACTATAGGATTACAAGTAACTGGAAGTGGAACATACGATGCAGCAAATATTTCTGTTTCAGTACCAACATGCCCCAATGTTACAAGTGGTGTTACTTACAATGTTAATAACCAGTGTAGCACTGTCAGGGTTGGTCAGGAAGTAACAATTACAGATATTTCATATCCTTTTGATGATATTGATAAGTTAAATGTTTGGTGGAGCGATGGTAGTGGCGAGAATTGGTGTTTATCGTCAAGCTGTGCAAGTACACCCGAAAATTCGGTTTATGCGGCAAATTGTAAAGAATTTACACATACCTTTAATTCACCAGGGCATTATGCTGCTACACTAACCGCTTCTGCCGATGGTAATTTAAATACTAATACCGCCTCTATTGGCTTTAATGTTGTTGATTGTACTACACAAGTTACACAACCTAAACTTTCAGGTGCTACAAAAGATAATTGGAATAGTGTTTATTCATTTTGGGCAGGCAAGTATGAATTAAGCGGCTTCAATCCAAAATATACCTATAATTATGTATATCCAGCTAATGATATTAATGTTGGTGCATGCACCGAAATAGTACTAAATCCTGGTGTTACAATTGCACCAAATGCAGGCAAACAAGTAGTTTTTTATATCGACGAATGTCTTCAAACCAATCCATCTAAGAAACCACAGCTTATTGATACATATACATCATTCGAAGATTATTGCGTTGCCGAAATGCTTCAACAAGCTATAGAAGTAAATAAAAAAAGCGAACTAAATAAAAACGAAGCATCAAATAGCGAATACAAAATCTTAATATTTCCAAATCCCAACAATGGAAAATTCTTTATTGATATTACTAATAATGACTATACAATCACTAAAATGGAAATTTATAATTCGCTTGGGCAATCAATTATGGAAAAACTTGATGTAAACAAAAACCGTTATAATGTTGATATTTCCACACAACCTTACGGATTTTATTACCTAAAAGTTTATAGTGAAGATAAAATAGAAACATTTAAAATAATTTATACAACTAATCAGTAATTATAAAAATGGTTAAATTGCGGTGCATTGAGCGATAGTCGAAATGTTACATGGTTAAATTGCTATGCATTGAGCGTAGTCGAAGTGTTAACTTAAATACATAAACACTTGGCCACTTGACACATAACATTTCGATAAACTCAATGCATCGCATTAAACACAGAATAAAAAATGACAACCGAACTCAAAAACATGCCAACAAAATATCCTTAGTGTCTTGGTGACTTTGTGGCAAAAAAATTTCTATAATTCGTGGCAAGAAAAAAATAATTAATTAAATTTGAACAATATGAAAACATATATTTTAATAAGCATTTTAATATCATTTTCGTTTTTATTTAGCTTTAATATTTTCAAATCAAAGCCGGTAGCTAATAATGAAAATTATTTGACAAGTGAGATTGAAAGTATTATGAACCAATATGGTGTACCTGATACATGTATTACTAAAGAAAGCTTGAACGATACTTCAAGTGTAAATCTAATAAAAACAGAGGGTTGTGATTCAGTTTTCTTAAAACAACTATTTATTGAAATGCAAAATTCACATTCAAAAACTAAAGTATTTAATAAGTCAGTAAAGAGATATGGGGTTTTTAAAAATGGCTCATGTGGATATTACCCAGTATTAGATATTTATTTAGATTGTGAAGACGATAACACAAACAGTAATCCATCATTAACAAAAAAAGATGGATGGACAGGCGATAGCTATGTAACTACTGATAAAAATGTACATTTATTCTTTTGTGTAGTAGATGGAGAAATATTTAATAAAACGTTTGTTGATTATGCCGTTTTAATGTTGAATTACGAATTTGATGCAAATGTAACATGCATAGAAAGATTATTGTCAAATGAAGAGCATAATAATGCAAATTCAACGACAGTAAGTTCTTCTATTGATTACGGTTTTAATGTATTTACCAATAAAAATTCACAGTTTTATGGAGATAACGATAGCGGACATGATAATCTAATAGGATTGAAAAATATTACAATATTATATTTTAATTATTATGAAAAATTAAGCACAGGCTTTAATAATTTTCCAGTGTTAAATGAAGGTGTAACTTATGGCGTTTTAGGTAGATTTGGAAAAAATCAAGGATACATTAATACTGATGATGAAGATAAAAATAATAAAAACTATAATTATTTAAATCAATGGACTTGGGATGGTAGTGTTGATAATGACCCTGTTAAAGTAATTAATTTTGGCTCAGTTCCAAATATTCTTGATGCTAGTCATAATACAAGATTTTACATAAGTTATGTTAATACAGATCCGTTGATGAAAAAATGCACAACACCTTAAATAATAAATATGCCTTTCTTTAAATTATATTTACTTATTTTCATTAATTGTTACAATATTCAGAGCATTTATTCTCAACAAAGTGATAATAAGGTTAAAGCAGAATTTTTTGTTACATTAGATTATAATAAAATTTATGTTAAATCAATTAATCCAAACATAAATTATAAAAGTTTCAGTAACAAATTTGGCATTTTGTTACAGTATCCCTTTTCTAATAAATTCGGTTTTAAAACGGGTATTATTCTGTCAAATAGAGAAATATTAAAAAAAAATGAAGATTATTTAACTAATTATTTAGGTGATGATATAAACTTTTCAAATATTATTCCTGTATATTTTTACTATTGTTTCAATAATAAAAATAAATTTAATTTTGGACTAAATCACTATCTGTCTAAAATAGAGCAAATTAATGATTTAGATGATGCTTTTGATGTAATAAATTATGGTTTTCTTGAATCAAAGTTTGGTTATAGTTTTGAAATTCCTTTATATAACAAATTCAATGTAATTATTCAGCCCTCTGTGTTATATACTTATGTTAATTATTCAAAATTTATTCAAAAATATCATTTAGTTACAACAGAATTAAAATTATGTTTTACAATTCAATAACCTTATGAAATATTATATATTTTTATTTATATTAATTTGTAGCTATTCTGTTTCATCACAAGAAAGTAAAACTAAAATTAAATTTTCTATAAGCAAATTTGATAATATGTTATTATTTAAGCCTTTGACAAATTACGATTATGGCAATAATAATTTTAGTAAATATCCAACTGACGTTAAGTTGGGGTATAATATTAATTATGGAAATATTTATAGATTGAATTTTACTGATTTTTATAAATTTCAGTTGCTTGTTGAATATAAGTTAAATGAAAAGCTATATTTTAATATTGGTTTAAGTAGCAGTTATAAAAGACCGTTAATTATAGAATATAAATTATGGAATAGTGAATTTATAGACTTAGGGCAGGTAGGTCAGATAGGTAAATTAGGGCGAATTATTAAAAGAGAATGTAACGTAAATTACATAACAACGCCACTAATAATTGATTATGTAATTTTACATTATAAAAAATTGCAAGTTTTTAATTCAATAGGTCTTTTACCAGAATTTTTTATTTATAATTCAAGATATTTAATCACATATACTTATCTAATGAACTCAGAATTGTCTAACAGTTCATTTTATGAAACAAAACCTATTAATTTTATTAATAAATTTTTAATCAATATTTATTTTGGTACGCCTATTCATTATCAAACTTTTAATCGTTTAGGTATTATTATAGAACCCTCAATACAATATGGACTAATAAACTTGGTGAAAAATACAAAACGTTCAAATATATTATCATTTGAATTAAAACTTGGTATAAAACTTAGTTAAATAAAAATACGCATTGAATTGTTCATTTTCATAATCCAATAATAAAAATGAAAAATATAGTTTTTCTTATTCTTCTTTTCTATAACTACAACACGATTGCCCAAGACAATAACATTAAATTAGAATTTTCGGCTTTACCAACATTTAATATTAAAAAAGCTTCTTACGAAAAAACCATAGGATTTAACTCTCTTGCTTTTCTTTTTCATTATCCAATAAATAATAAATTTAGCATTACATCGGGTTTTATTGGACAAAGTTATTCATATTCTACACAGTTTTATGAAACAAAAGACCCTTTGAATCCATCACTGAATAGTGGTTCAAGTGAAGTGATTTCTCATTCCGAACGAAGATTTTTATTGATTCCATCATTAATTAATTATAAGATATATTCCAAAAATAGAATTAATATTAGTACTTCTTTAGGCATTACTTCTTGCGTATATGCAATTTCTTACAATGAAAATATATATATTTCTGAAGAGTCCACATCTGAATTACATGATTTTAAATCAGGTATAAGTTTTGATATTGAAGATTCTTTTATTTCATCAAATTTTAGAATAGATTATTCAATTACAAAACATTTAGGAGTAGTTATATATCCTATTTCAGTAAATTATTTACGATTTTATGAAATAAGTTTTGATAATTTAGATTTTTATTTTGGCGGTGGGCTAACTTTTTGGTAATTTAATTTCAAAAATGATAAAACGCATTAATAAAATTTTAATATCCCTTATTTTTTTAATAATACTTTTGAGTTGTAATCAACAAAAAAAAGATTTAATTCCTGATAATAAAACATCGAATTACATAATTGCCCAAATAGACTCCCAGCCAATCCACATAAATGAAATAGACAATCTCACCAAGCAAGAATTATACGAACAGCTTTATCGAATTTATATAATTCGTAAAGTTGCACTTGAGGAAACTATCAATAATAAATTGCTACAAATAGAAGCTGCTAAAAAATCAAAAACCACTGAAGCATTTTTAAGTGCTTACACTAATTCATTTATGAACGAAAATAATATTTCAAATTTTACAAAAAAGCTCACAACCAATCATTTGCCTGAACTTCAACGAACACTTAAATATTACGATATAAATAGCGAAAAGGGTAAAACCATGATAAAAGAAAGTTACAAAAAATATTTAAAAACCCGATTATTAGATTCGTTAAAACAAGTACATAAAATTACAGTCAATCTAAGTCCGCCCTTACCTCCCCAAGTATCGTTTGAAAATATAGCTGTTCATTATCGTGGCAACCTCAATTCAAAAGTTACATTAATAATTGTTTCCGATATGGAATGTGATAAATGCAGAGAATATAATCCAATTTACGAAAAATTATACCAAAAATATAAATACAGAATCAGATTTGGTTTTGCACACTTTGCAAGTTATGTTACGCTTAGTGTCACAGCATCAGAATGTTCTGCAAATCAGGATAAGTTTTGGCAAATGCACGATTCAATAATGAATAATAAAAATTTATTAGATACAATTCAGATATTCGATTTGGCAAAAAAAATGCAACTAAATATGGAGCAATTCAAAAAAGATTTTTACAGTACAAAAATAACAGAACAAGTAGAGTATAATTTCCGCATTTTAAAAGCATTAGGTTTATTTGGCACACCCACAATAATAGTAAATGGAAAAATTAACTTTAACTCATCATCTTACGAAGAAATTGAAAAATTAATAATTGATGATTTGTAATCCAAGTTATAAAATCCAAATTTCAAGCTCCTAATTCCAAATTCCAAGTTTCAAATCCTAAATTCATTAAACCTGTAAATCATGTTAATTCCCGAATTTATTCTGAACTTGTTTCAGGAACTGTTCTGGACAGGCTCTGTCAAAAGCAAATCGTAAATCGTACATTAATATTTTGAGCAAGTTTTCTTAAAAGCACTAAATATATTTTTCTCCTTTTAACATTTTAGCATCATTAACAAACTGACGAACAAGTTGTTCATCGTCTTTTTTGCAGATAAGCAGTACATCCGAAGTATCAACAATAATAAAGTCATTTAATCCTTGTGTAACTATCAATTTGCCCTTTTCGGATTTTATAATATTGTTTTTTGAATTGTATAAAATTGTTGCATCACTTTTTACAGCATTTCCGTTTTTGTCTTTCGATGAGTGTTCATATACAGAATTCCAAGTACCTAAATCGGACCAACCAAAATCGGAACAAAGCACATATACGTTTGATGCCTTTTCCATAATTCCATAGTCAATTGAAATATTCTGACATTCTGTGTAAATTTTATGAATACTTTTTTCCTCAGCTTTACGAGTTTGCGAATTATAATTTTCTTTAAATAATGAACTTACATCGTGCAAATATTCGTCAAAAGCATTCATTATATTTTTAATTGACCAGATAAAAATGCCAGAATTCCAATAAAACTCTCCACTTTCTAAAAAGAATTTAGCAATGTCTAATTCGGGTTTTTCGGTAAAGGTTTTTACTTTTTTAAGATTTGGCAATTCAGCAGAAATTTCCAATTCTGAATTAAATTGAATATAACCGTATCCTGTATCTGGTCGGGTAGGCTTAATACCAAGTGTTAATAATGAGTTACAATTTTGAGCAAAACCTAATCCTTGTTCTATAACTCTATGAAATTCTTCAACTTTAA
>MENC01000302.1:14225-14582 GCA_001768155.1 Bacteroidetes bacterium GWA2_30_7 | reverse complement strand
TATGTCAGGCAATTGACTCAATACTATATCTTTATACTCGGAGCTGGTAACTATATAAAAATTTTTGCTCGGAATTAGTGGCTTAAATCTATCAAATGTTTCTTGAAGCAAGGTTTTTCCTGTGCCTAAAATATCAAGAAATTGTTTAGGCATTAGAGTTCTACTTACGGGCCAAAACCTGCTTCCAACGCCACCTGCCATTATTACACAAAAATTATCATTATTCATTTTTAATTTGAATTAATTTTAAATAAACCATGAATCAAAAATAGCCTTTTTGTTTTAATATTTCGACATAAAAATCGGGTTCTTCGTTTTTCTATTATTTCAAAAGCATTTCCTTTGCTGTCGAAAAAT
>MENC01000302.1:4747-14215 GCA_001768155.1 Bacteroidetes bacterium GWA2_30_7 | reverse complement strand
GATTGCAATCTTTTAAAAACTGAACATCTTCTGAAATATTTCGGGATAATATTTCAGACATTTTGTTTTTACTAAAAGTTATTGAATTATTTCGTTTGATAAATGTTTTAAGCAATTTTTCGCCTATTCCATTACTGAATCCATTCAACTGATGAAATTCGTAAAGCAATTTATAAAACTCTAATTTCCACAACTCTCCATGAGGATTTTGCAAGTTTTTAATTTTTTTCCAAACATTAAAATGTGCGTATTCGTGCAAAAATGTTACAAGAAAATGATCTTTATCAAGGTCGTTATTTACAGTAATTGTAGCTCTACCATTAAGCGAAGGTTTGAAATCGCCATATTTTGAACATCTTTTTTTTGAGATTTTAAAATAAAAATCATTTTCGGTTATAATATTATATACTTTAGGTGATATATTTTCGAGAAAATATTTATTAAGAACTGCTATGTTTTTTTCTTTATTCAAATTTGAAAATTATAGGGTTAATAATTGTTCCGGTTATATTTTATTTAAGAATCTGCATTGTTTAAAAAAACATAATCCCTATATCTATAAAATATTTTCATGTTGAGTACAAGGTGTTAATATTTAATGTATTATGCAACAAATATCGCATAGATTTTTTATCAATTTCGTTTTAGAGATTTCATAAGTATGGAAAAACAAAAAACAGCTCTTGAGAAATTTCTTTTTTCATGGAAAGCCAATAATGAACAAACTAATGATATTACCATTGTTGGATTAAAAGTATAAAAAATTAATTTTGGTCTTCACTAAACCATTCAGCAAAGGAAGTTCTTGTTTCGTAAAGTCTTATAGAAAATAACTGAATATTTGATGAGAGCCTTTTTTGAATTTTATGTGCAAAATCTTCAACCATGTTTTCGCAAGTTGGCTGATAATGTGTAATTTTTATTCTGTCGAACATTTGGTCAATTTCCTTTAATTTATCGAAAGGTGATTTTTCGGATAAAACTAAACAGTGATCGTATTTTGCAATGATTTCCTCATTTACAATTTGTTTTAAATCGCCAAAATCTATCACCATTCCATACTTTGTACTACTTTCATCGTTTATTGGAGTTCCAATTACTGTAACAAATAACTTATATGAATGACCATGTACATTGCGACATTTTCCATCGTAGTTCCACAATGCATGAGCCATTTCGAAATTAAATTCTTTAGTAACTCTAATTCGCCTCATTTTATACACTGCAATTACTTATACAATCAATTATTTTGCTTAAACTGTCGTGTTTTAAATAATAATATGTGTTTTTTCCATCTCGTTTTGAAGCTAAAACTCCCTTATCTTTAAGAATACCAAGATGATGAGATGCAGCAGATTGTTCAATTTTTAAATGCTCATGAATTTCGGTAACTGATAATTTTTTACCTTCTTCTAACATGCTCAAAATAGCTATTCGTACAGGATGCGACATTGCTTTTAGCATGTTTGCTGCATTTTCAAGCTTTTCTACATTAATATCTTTAACTTTCATTATAATATATTTATTTTATGCAAATATATAAATACGTTGCTACAAATCATATTATGGGAAGAATATTCGTAAATAAGTTTTAGATATTTGTTATAGAGTTTCAGTAAAAATAAAAGGTTATTCTTTTACTATTCTTTTATTAAATCTATAACCAAATGTTATATTTACAGTCCAATCAAAATCTGTGAGGGAGTTAGAAAAATCGTAACCAGGTCCAAAACCTACAAATAATGAGGCATTTAAGCCCCAAAGTTGTTGCATAGAAACTCCGGCAGTTCCTTTTATATAATAAAAAGTTGTAGCATTATAGAAGGATGTAACCTGAAAAGATGGTCCAACAAAATAATCAACATTTCCGATACCCAAATCTAAAGGTCCGATATATATTTTTGAAGGTTCCGAATTATTTAAAATATATCTGAAATCAACTGAACCGCCAATAAATGTCTTTTGACGTTTAAATATATTTTTATAAGAAAAAGGGACATGAATTGCTAATTTTTTTGATGCCTGAAACTGATAACTTAAATATAAAGTCTTTTGTCCGAAAAACTGCATAAGGTCAACAGAAAACATGTGTTTTTTTAGCTCATGCTCAACAATTTTTTTTGTATAAGTTTTAATTGTACCATCTTTAAACTGAATTTCCTTAATATCTTCAGAAAAAATTGATTTGGGTTCGCTACTGTCGTCGGTTTTATATTTGACTTCCGATTTTGATGCTTCAATAATTTTACATTTAATTTCGGTACCGTCGAACTTTCGGATTATATCTTGTGAAAATAAAAATCCTGAAAGAGCGACAAACATTAATGTTAAAACAAAATATTTCATTGTATTACATTTAATTAGTTATACAAATAAAATAAAAATAGCATTGATTGAAAAATATTTAAGATATTTTTTTAAAACAAATCACAATATTCACTCTAAAATTTAATAGTTTCGTTAAATTTTTTATTACTTTATATTTAAAAGTTTATAAAATTATGAATCTTAACGATGTAGTTATAGTATCGGCTTGCCGAACAGCAATGGGAAAATTTGGCGGAACATTAAAAAATATTCCATCATATAATCTGGGAGCAATTGCAATTAAGGAATCTATAAATAGAATAAAATTGCCTGTAAATCTGATTGATGAAGTAATTTTAGGAAGTTGCCGCCAAGCCGGAAATGGACCAAACCCTGCTCGAACTGCAATGGTAAATGCCGGAATTTCGATTGAAAAACCTGCTGTTACAATAAATATGGCTTGTCCTTCGGGAATGCGAACAATGGCAATGGCAGCTCAGGCAATCAGACTTGGTGAAGCTGAAATAGTTGTTACAGGCGGATTTGAAAACATGAGTTCGATTCCATATTTATTGAAAAATGCACGATGGGAAGGCTTTAAAATGGGAAATAAAATTCTGGAAGATGGCTGGAGCGACAGCATTGACCCTCTTATTGAAATGGGAATGGGCGAAACTGCCGAAAATCTTTATGATAAGTACAAAATTTCACGTTCCGAACAAGATAATTACGCATTAAATAGTCATCTAAAAGCTTTTGAAGCACAATCTAAAGGTTGGTTTAACGAGGAAATTGTTCCGGTTGAAATAAAATCGGCAAAAGGCTCAGAATCAACAATTTTTAATAAAGATGAAACAATTCGCCAGAATATAAATATTAATGATTTGGCAAAAATTAAACCTGCATTCAGAAAGGATGGAACTGTAACTGCCGGAAACTCTTGTGGATTAAGCGATGGAGCTGTTTCAATTATTTGTATGAGCCGCAAAAAGGCTAATGAATTAGGAATAAAGCCGTTATTTTCAATTATTTCGTTTTCGCAAATTGCAGTAAGTCCTTCTATAATGGGCGAAGGTCCATCGGAGGCAATTCCATTAGCTCTTAAAAAAGCCGGAATGACATTAAATGATATGGATTTGGTTGAAATTAACGAAGCATTTGCAATTCAGGTACTTTCAAATCAAAAAACATTAAAAATAAATCCCGAAAAACTAAATATCCACGGTGGAGCAATTGCCCTTGGACATCCAACCGGAATTAGCGGAGCAAGAATAATAACTACAGGATATTATGCTCTAAAACAAAAAGATAAGGAATATTGTATAGCCTCAATTTGTGGCGGCGGTGGAGTAACAATGGCTGCAATTATTAAAAGGGAAGGTTAAATTATAAAAATCTGAAATTTAGATAGAGTTTACAGGATTAACACAAATCTGTACTTCCATTATAGCATTTTTTTGAGTTCACTAATATTTGAAGAAAAATCTAATTTACCCGATTTATATTCTTCATTTGATTTTAAGAAATTACTTTTTATTTCATTTCTTCTTGTATCAGCAATATTCTGTTCTAATAGATTTTTGTAGAACAAAGCATTCATGTTATTGTGCCTCACCAGCTTGATAACACAATTTGTGATTTCAAGATTTCAAATTTTCATCTAATTTTTTTGAATAATTACAAAAATAAACTTTTAACGATAATTTTTTAAATTTAAATCAACTAATGATAAAGTTCAATAGTAAAGAAGTATAGTTATGTATTATCAAAATTAAAACTAAGTTGGTTTATGTCATTTTCCTTTTTTTTGTGATTTAATTTAATCACAATTTTATCTTTAGTATATTCAATAATATGCTCAATTTCTAGTAAGCTAGAGCTAACAATTTCAATTCTTTTTTTTGTTTTAAAATCGAATAATGCTGGTATATAAGATAAGTTAATTGTCCCCTTATCATAATAACTACCTTTATGTCTCGGTAATTGTTTATTTGTATTATCTATAATATTCATTTCATCTATTTCTAATTTTGAATCCTGAATATTATTAATAATTTCAATCAAAGCTTTTTCTTGTGTTTCAATAAGGTATATGCCGGAATCAAATCCTCCTTTTGTTTCTCTTTTTTTATCTGCAATTGCTTTAACCTCATCAATACTTGTATCGAAAATTTTAGATGCACTTCTAATTAATTCATAAATATCTGCCAGTTCTTCCATTAAATTATCATTTTCTACTTCCCAAAAAAACTCATAAGATTCTTCAATAATTTTTTGTTTTATTAACTCTAAAGTTTGCTCAGATGTAATAGATATAGTTTTTACATTTTCCCCTTTAGATTTTATTAAAATTGGTATTTTATCTCGAACAAGTTTATAAAATGTTTGTTTTTGATAATTTGGTTCAAATTGATTCTTTACTTGTACTATTGCTTTTTGTTTCCTTAAAATATAATATGGATGAGATAAAATACTTCCTTCTAAAATAATTGGTATTTTTTTTTGATAAGAAAAGTTACCGATTGTTTCTATAAATTCTCTATCTCTTAAAAGTTCTGGTTTTAATTTAAGTATAATTGAAATTCTATTTTTTTCCTTTATAAAATAAAAATTTTGTTTAAGTTTATCAAACTCCGAATGATTAGTAATAATAATTCTTTTACTTGAAAATACAGTATCAGTAAACTTTTCACTTGAATCTGATATGTCTTCTGTTGAGTAAAACCACGGGAGTATAGATGGATATCCAGTTTCTTTAAAAATATCAACAAAATACATAACTGTTACTTCTTTTTTTAAAGAATTAGCTATCTTTAAGTTAAATTCCAAAATAGTTTCTAATTCTTTTTTACTTAAAGATTCTTTCCAATCATAATCTTTTCCACTTTTAATTGAAATCCAATTACCATTGGAATTTATATCTAGATATTCAGTTTTACAACGAATGCCTTTTTGGCAAGAGAAGGTATCTCCTTTTTGGACTTCAAATGAATCATGAGGATGAAAATAAAGACCATCTACAATGCCCCATGTTGAATCAATTCTTGCTCTCGGGATATTAGGTTTTGATAAAGCAAAAGCACATGAATTTGATATTATAAACCGATGAAACAAAAAACATATATTCTCAAATGAAATTTTCTCTGAACTGAATTTTGTGAGATTTTTACAAATGAATTCCTTAACCTCGTCAATATTGTGTAACGTTTCTGTTCTTGGTAAAAGAGTTCTGCTTTTTTTTTCATCATTAATATCCATCCGTATAATAATTGGACTTTTTATTAACCAATTTAAATCATTCAATAAAGATTTAGGATAAATTTCATTTAAAATATTTTGTAAAATTTCTTGACCCTCTAAAATATAAATTTCACCGTATGGCAAATCACAACTGATAAATGTCTTAATACATTCTATTTTTCCCCAAATGTTCTTAGTTGTTTTTACAGTATTTAAACATTCCAATTCATATTTATTGGAATCTATAATTTTTGTTAATTTGCCAATCCATTCACTACCTGGCTTATGTGTATTTATATTAATTAATTCCTTATCCTTTTGGACAATCCAAATTCGATTATTGTCCCAAACCCATTCAAAATGGTATCTATTGTCCAAATACATACTTCCAATTTGCCTTAAGATTTCAATAAGCGATTTAACAGAATTACAATTTGGAGAAATCCTAATTTCAGATTGTTTTAATGTAATATATTCACTTTTGGAATAACTACCATCTGGTTTTAAAATCTCATAATACCATGTTTTTTTTTCTTTTGTTAAATGTCTTTCATTTGAAAGATGTCCTATATAAGTCGGCTCAATATATTGTTGAATAATAATAGAAAAATTATTATTTGGAATTGATGTAATCTTAGGCACATTTGCTTTCCAAAGTTTGATAATTTCCTCACAAATTTCTGATTTTTTAATTTTCCCGAGACTGCTTTCATAAAATCCTCTTTCATCTGAAGATTCTCTTTTCGCAGAAGAGCGAATTATTAAACTATTATTTGAAAAATATTTGTGTGCTAGTTGTTGAATAGATTCAAGAATACATTTTACATCTTCATTATTATGCCATTTTACAAATAAAGAAGAACTAATAACCAGAAATTTGGGTACAAATTCAGAATTACATTCAAACAAGCCTTGTGCTTTTTGACCAATATCACCTGAAAATTTTGATAGGAATTCTCTTTCGGTTGATTTTAAAACATATTCTTCTAATTCCATAGAAAAAGTTATTTTCCTTTTGTGCTTGTACTTCCAAAAAGAACTTGTGCTATTTCAGTAAGTTTTCCAATAGCACTATCAGAAAAATAACCTGCAAGAAAACCAACGCTAAAAGATTTATATATTGACGAATAGCTATCAGTATTTAATAAGCCTGAATTTAATAACAAAATAACAATTAAAGCAATCGCAGAAGAAAGTAATGGTGTTATAATACGCCATAACCGTCTATCAATATTCCAAGTATTTTTTGCAACACTATGATATAACCATTTCATTGAAAAAACAGTACCCCCTAGCATTCCTCCTAAAAAAGCAAATAAGTATATTTTAAATGTACCTAAAGGATAGATATTTTCTAATGAAAATATATAACCTTTAAAATATAAACCGGCTCCAAATGAAACAATTAATAAAACAAAAAAAAGAATAATTAGATATTTTTTTTCCCAATTAATAGCATTTTGAGCAATTTCTTCAGAATATCTTGTTTTCCAATTACCAGGGAGTCTCCCATCTGTTAAATCTCCCTGAAAATCAGTGTTTTGCACATTGTTTTGATTGTCATTATTCTCTTTAGTCATATTATTCTATTTCAGCATAACTATTTATACGTTTATAAAACAACTTTACATCGTTTAATGACATTTTTTTAAATGTTTTAATAGTTTTATTTATGTTATCTTCAAAATAGAATTTTTTCCAATCAAATTTTTCTGGGATTCCTAAATGAGTTGCAATTAATCTTCTTATTAATTGGCTATATGGTTGATTTATTTTGCATAAAAATTTATCTCGTTTAACATCTTCAATAAAAAGATATGAGGATAAGTTCGCAATATTACTTTTCAAACTTAACAATGATGATATTTTTTCCCATTCTAATGAGTTATTATACGATATATTAACCTGTTGTTTAATGTCAAAATCTATCGGAACGTAATGTATATGTGCATAGTCAACACCACATCCAATATAGGAATCATTTGTAAAAGATCCATTTTCGAAAGAAATAACGTTTGTATTATATATATTTTTCAAGGTTGAGATTACCCTACAATGCAATTCGTTAAGTTCATCAAATAATAAAGGCTCCAAATAACCAAATGACAAATAGTGTTTCTTAGGTACAATTAATACCCATCCTTCAACCATAGAGCCAAGGCTAGGAATTACTTTAAAATTTTCACTTTCAATAAGAGAGTGATTATAAACAGTTGGCAATTCAAATTGTTTTGAAATAAATTGATTCATAATCAAATCAGTATAAAATATTATTCCTTTATAAAAAGAAACTTATTTCAAAGTTACAAAAAAATAATTTATAATCCGAGTCTATAAAATTTATTTTTCAACAAGCAAAAATAAATTTTGCTTTGTATATAGCTTTAAATTTGCCTCTTATGTTTTTATTGAAAATACTATTCTAATTTTAACCCTATTAAAGATTATTCATTGCTCTTGGCGACCAAATTATTTTTCTTTTAACCATTTTTCAATTTCCAATTCAACTTGTTCGTTTGTAAAATATTCGTTTCTGGAAATTTGCTTTCTGCCCTCGTTAATGGCTTTTCGTTGAGCAGGAGTTGTCTGATAAACAATTGACTCTGATTTTGATTCAATAATAGTCTTGATAGCAGATAAAAAGCTTTTGTCGTTTATACCGGCAATTTTATAAATAAGGAAATTTTTAAGTTGAATAGTAGTCATACTAAATTCGTTTATACAAAAATATAACACAAATTTTACAATACAAAATAAATACGAAACTTTGAAATAATCCTTTCATTCCTAAATGACCACAAACTCCCTGAAATTACTTCTATCAATAACCTGTCTTTGTACATTGTATTTTTCTAAGAATGATTTTGGAAGTTTTACTTTCATATTTGAAAATAGTATTTTTGGTGAACATAATCACCAATTATTATATATTTTTGGTGAATATAATCACTATTTATTGATTTTTTGCAGGTAAAAAATATAGTATTAGCTTGAATCTGCAAGACTTCCGTCATTACGAACACATTCAATACGTTCGGTGTAAACTCCGTGAAGCAATCCCTTTTTTATTGTAGATTGCTTCGTGTCCTCGCAATGACGTAATATTCCGATACTTAGCAAGGGTATTACACGTTTAGCGTTTTAATCAAATCGCTTAAAAATAAATATCTTGAATAAAATTTATAATTTTGTATTCTAAATCACGTTTACCAAAGATTAATAAGCAGTTGTGAATATTCAAAAAGTTAAAAAAATACTGAAATATTTCCTTATATCTTTTTCTATATTTATATTTCTTATAATTGCTGCGGCATTAATTATCAGTTATTTTTATAAAGACGAGGTTACATCGCTGGTAATTAGCGAAATTAACAAACGTATAAATACCGAAATTACTACCGACAAAGTAAGTTTTTCGATATTAAAGAAATTTCCGGGGGCAACCATTGAATTTGAAAATATTGTAATTAAATCGTCTAAAAACCTGCATAAAAACGAATTTAAAAAAACCAATGCCGACACGCTTTTGCGAGCAAAAAGTCTTTTTCTTGAGTTCAATATAATCGACATTATTAAAGAGAATTATACCATCAAAAAAATCTATATCGAAAATGGGAAAATTAATATTTTAACCGACTCTTATGGTGAAGACAATTTTCAATTATGGCGAAGCGATTTAGAAAAAGATAGCTCAAACTTAAAATTTGAACTTAAAGATTTTCAGGTAAATAATGCCCAAATAACTTTTCGCAACTTAATTAAGAATATCGAAATAAAATCAAAAATTAAGAAATTTAATTTACAGGGAGCTTTTGGTTCAGACGATTATTTTTTGAAATCTGATTTTACAGCTTACATTCAAAAATTAGCAATTGACAATATTGTGTATATTTCAGAAAGAGAAGTAACTACAGACATTGA
>MENC01000302.1:0-4721 GCA_001768155.1 Bacteroidetes bacterium GWA2_30_7 | reverse complement strand
AAAACATTTCTTTCGCTTTTGCCCGACCAATACACAAAAAATATTGATAACTACGAAAGTAGCGGAAAATTTTATTTCGATTGCCTTATTAAGGGCGAATTATCTAAATATAAAAACCCTCGAATGGATATAAAATTTGGTGCTGAAAATGGGAAGGTTATAAACAAAAAAAGTAATCTCGAACTTAACAATATTTCTCTAACAGGCTTATTTTCAAACGGCAACAAACAATCGTCATCTACATCGTTCATCAAATTTGAAAATCTAAAATCGGAACTCGGAAAATCTGACTTTAGTGGAAATTTAATAATTGAAAATTTCTTAAATCCATCAATTCAGCTTACACTTAATACAAATCTCAATTTAGCCGAAATCAATAGCTTTTTCCCCATTGATTCGGTTGAAAAAATTAATGGAAATGCTAAAGTTTTATTAAAGTACTCAGGAAAATTTACCGACTTCAAAAAAATTAACGAAAACGACATTAAAAACTCTCAAATTGAAGGCGTTCTGGAATTAAACAATCTGAATATTAAGCTAAAAGGCAGCAATTACGATTTTACAAATTTTTCAGGAAAAGGGAGCTTTGTTAAAAATAATCTGAGCATAGATAGCCTACATTTTATGATTGGAGCTAATGATTTTTCGTTTCAGGGAAGTATGAAAAATATTCTGAATTACATTCTTTTAGAAAATCAAAACCTTAAAATGAACGGGAAGTTGAGTTCCGAAAACTTTAAGTTAGACGAATTTATTCATTCTAACGAATCGTCTAACGAACAAGCAATTTTGCCAAAAGATATTGCCTTTAATCTCGATATTAATGTTAAAACTTTCACATACAACAAATTTATTGCTAATCAATTAAGTTGTGCAATTTACAGCGAAGGGGCAAAGCTTGTTGCACAAAGTGTGTCCTTCTCTGCAATGCAAGGCAATGTAAGCGGAGATGTTGCAGTTGAATTAAACGACAATGGTTCGCTGCATTTTCAATGTTCAGCTAACCTTCAAAAAATAGATGTAAAAAAACTATTTTACACCTTCGATAATTTCGGTCAAAGCTTTATTCTGGATAAAAATCTTAATGGCAGAGTATCGGCAATTGTTGACTACTCTTCGGTTTGGGATAAAAATCTTAATGTTTTGCCCGAATCTGTACTTTGCGATAGTAAACTAGAAATAACAAATGGCGAATTAATTGATTTTGAGCCAATGACAAAGCTTTCGGCTTACATTGAAGTTTCAGAACTGAAACACATTAAATTTTCTACTTTAAAAAATGAAATAATAATTAAAGACCGAATCGTAACCATTCCACAAATGGATATTAACTCAACGGCATTTAACATTCAGGCTTCCGGCACTCATAGTTTCGACAACGAGTTTACATACAGAGTTAAGGTTTTACTTTCAGAATTAATGGCTAAAAATGCGAAAAAAGCCAAAAAAGAAAACGATGAATTTTCGTATATAGAAGACGATGGACTTGGAAAAACAAGCATTTATCTGATTATTAAAGGAAATCCCGATAATTACAAAATCAGTTACGATACAAAATCAGTAAAAGAAAATATAAAGCAAAATCTTAAAACCGAGAAACAAACAATTAAGCAAATCTTAAAAGAAGAGTTCGGCTTGTTTAAAAACGATACTTCGTTAATAAATAAAACCAAAGAAGATAAAAAGGTTGATTTTAATAATCAGAAAGTTAACATAAAATGGGACGAAGAAAATCCCGAAAAAGTTAATTTAGATGACGATTAGCAATATTTAATTCAGAAAACTAAGTAAATTTGTGGCTTTTCTTTTTGAATATTAATGGAAATGTGAATTTTTACCATATATAAACATTAGAAACATAGAAAAGCACATAGAAAGAAACTATGTGTAACCTATGTGTCTATGATTCTATGCGGTGCATTGAGCTTGTCGAAATGTGGTAAGAGAGTTAAGTTATTAAAAAATAATATTTTATATAAAAAAACACGCTTGAAGGAAGCTTCTCCACGCTTCAAGGTGTTTTTGAGCAAATTTGATTGAATGAACATTTACAGCAAAAAGCAATATTGGAAATTTGTATTATTACTTATAGCTACTTTAATAGGAATTAGTTCGCTTTGGTACACCAATAAATTAATTAAAGAGCTTTCATCAGAAGAAAGAAAAAAAATTGAATTATGGGCAGAAGGAATGAAGCACATGGCAAATAACGAAAATCCTGATGCCGATTTAAGTTTTGTTTTTGAGGTAATTAGAAACAACGAAACCGTTCCTGTAATATTAGCAGATGAAGAGAATAATATAATTTATGCCCGAAATCTCGACTCTACTCGGATAAACGACAAAGAATATATGCACTATCAGCTCGAATCGATGAAAAAGCAACACGAGCCAATTGAAATTGTAATTTCCAACAATATTAAGCAATATATTTATTACAAAGATTCGCTAATTCTAACTCAACTATTTTACTATCCATTTATACAATTAGCTGTAATATTCCTTTTTATTTTAGTTGCTTATTTTGCGTTTAGTGCATCAAGAAGAGCCGAGCAAAACCAAGTATGGGTTGGAATGTCGAAAGAAACTGCTCATCAGCTTGGAACACCAATTTCATCACTTCTGGCATGGGTTGAGTTATTAAAGCTTAAAGAATTTGACAAAGAATTAATTACAGAAGTTGACAAAGACGTAAAACGACTTGAAACTATTACCGAACGTTTTTCTAAAATTGGTTCTGCACCGGTACTTAAAAAAGAAAATATCTGCGAGGCATTACTTTTATCGTTGAATTACATGAAATCACGTGCTTCGGCAAGAGTTGAATTTAATGCTAATTTTTCACCGTCTGACGAAATTCTCGTTCCTGTAAATATTCCTCTTTTCGATTGGGTAATTGAAAATCTTATAAAAAATTCGATTGATGCAATGAATGGTGAAGGCAAAATAGGAATCGAAATAAAAGATAGCTCGCAAGTGTTATACATTGATGTATGCGATACAGGAAAAGGTGTTCAAAAATCAAAATATAAAGCAATTTTTAACCCTGGTTTTACCACAAAAAAACGTGGATGGGGCTTAGGGTTGTCGTTATCTAAACGTATTATTGAACAGTATCATAACGGTAAAATATTTGTTAAAAATTCAGAAGTCGGAAAAGGCACAACAATAAGGATTGTGTTGAAAAAGTAAAATGCTATTTTGAGGATTGAAGTTTTTAATTTCTACGCAGTAAAATTTATTCTTTCATTCTACCTCTTTTCTGAAACTTGATTTTTGAAATTTCAATTAATATCAACTAATATCTTCTTATATCGTAACTGTTAATCAATTCAATTATTTCTGAAATATTTTTATGTTTTGTTTCAATAATTAATTTAGATTTTAAATAAAATTCTTCTCTTTGAGCTAATGTATTTGTTACATAATCAATTAATTCCTCTTTTGATTTATTCATTATAAGGGGTCGCGAATTTCTTTTTTTTGAACTTCTTAAACGGCTAACCAACATTAATGGACTTAATTTCAGATAAATAGTTTTGCCCGTTTCGTTCATTAAATCAATATTATTAAAAAAACAAGGAGTTCCACCGCCACACGAAATAATTACATTTTCGATTTCTGAAATTTCTATCAAACAGACGTTTTCGTAGTTTCTGAAAGTTGCTTCTCCTTCTGATTCAAATATTTGAGCTACAGATTTAAAATATTTATTTTCGATATATTGGTCTAAATCTATAAAATTGAAATTTAATTTGTTTGCAAGCCTTTTTCCAATTGAAGTTTTTCCAGAACCCATAAATCCCAGCAAATAAATTCTGCTATTTAAAAATTGAAAATTCATTATAAAACAAAAAATGACCAATAAACTACAAACCTCAAACTATCTTCTAATTTCTTTTATCTAATTTCTAACATCTTTCTTCTTTACCACATAGAATCATAGACACATAGATTTCACATAGTTATATATCAATTAATATCTTTCTAGCATCTTATTTCTAACTTCTAATTTCTTTTTTAGCCACTAAGACACAAAGGCACTAGTTTATGAAATCATTTCAATTAATATCTTTTCTATCAACTAATTTCTAACTTCTAATTTCTTTCTTCTAAATATCAACCTCAATCGAAACAGGGCAATGGTCTGAATGAAACTCATTTGGATGAATCGTAGCATTTTTAATATTATTTCTCATAGGCTCACTAACCATGTGATAATCTATTCTCCAGCCAAGATTTTTCTGTCTTGCTCCAGCTCTGTAACTCCACCACGAATATTGGTTAGGTTCGTTGTTAAAAATTCTGAATGTATCGATAAAACCATTTTCTGTCAGTTTATCAACCCATACTCTTTCTTCGGGTAAAAATCCTGAAACATTATTATGTCTTTCGGGGTGATTAATATCAATTGGTTTATGACAAATATTGTAATCGCCTGAAACAATCAAATTAGGGTGTTCTTTTCTAACATCATTCAAGTGATTATAAAAAACATCAAGAAAATCCATTTTAAAATCTTGCCTTACATCGCCCATTGTTCCAGATGGAACATAAACGCTTATTAATGAATAATTTTTATAATTGGCTCTGATAATTCTTCCTTCAATATCGTAAAGTTCGTTTCCAAGTCCAACTACAATATTTTCAGGTTTTTCTTTTGTAAGAATCGCAACACCGCTATAGCCTTTACGCTGGGCAGGATTCCAAAAACATTCATA
>MENC01000301.1:5053-16365 GCA_001768155.1 Bacteroidetes bacterium GWA2_30_7 | reverse complement strand
GTTTGGAAAGATTGGGGAACATATATGCAAGATTAAAATAAGAAAATAAATTTATAAAAGTACCAGTTTGCCTTAATGCTGTTTTATAACATTTATATTTAAAGACCTGAATATCTGATATATAAAAAATATTATTTTTATAAAAAAATATAAATAATACTGTAAATATCAGATAATTTGAATTTTAAGCAGTTGATAGTTTTTTCTAAAAATTTTAATAAAATTTGCTTGTTTTAAAGAATTATATACTTTTATCTGAAAATATGTTCTACAATATAAATATTTATTTAAAGTATTAATATAATTTTTACTTTTATAAAAAATTCAAATTTTAACTATTTAAATTGAATGAGAAAATGAAAATTAAAAATTTTAGAAGCAAGATAAATTTATTTGTTCTATGCTTAGTTATGCAAATTATTTTTTTTGGATGCATTAATGACAAATCTCATGATGAAAAAGAATTTGATGTTATTAAAATTGACAATGGAAATGATCAAAAAATAAATGTAAATGAATTTTCTGTTTCACCACCACCATTTAGCGAAGATATTTTTCCATGTTCAGCATGCCATGCAGACCAAATTCCAAGTGCAAAAAGAAGAACATTAGATATGCACGAAGATATACAAGAAATGTTTAATCACGATAGCGAAAATCGTTGGTGTATCGACTGTCATGATTTAAATAGTAGAGATTCTTTAAAACTTGCCAGCGGAAAACTAATTGGCTTTGACGAATCATTCAAATTATGTGGTCAATGTCATGGAGATAAGTATCGCGACTGGAAGGTTGGAGTGCATGGAAAGCGAATTGGCGAATGGAATGGTAAAAAACAATATTTTCTATGTGTACATTGCCATAATCCGCATTCTCCAAAATTTAATCCATTAAAACCAATGCCAGCTCCAGTTAGACAAGAAGATTTACAGTAGATTACAATTTAATTTATAAGTTATGTTAAATAATATTAATACTCGTAGAGATTTTTTTAAAAATATGTTATTAGCTTTTGTAGCAATAATTCCATTATCAAGTTTTATATTAAAAAATTCTAAGACATTAAAAAATCATGAATTTCAAACTTTATCGAAAGATGAAGCTAATGAAATAATAAAAAATGAAAAATTTTATTCAGAAACTAATATTAAACCTAAACCTGCACCAATTAATAATGTAGGATTTAGGATATAGAAATTTAAGAATTTATATATTTGGGATTTAGGGCATAATTGCATTTGTAACACTTCGACTAAGCTCAATGACCGCAAGCTCCAAGCCTCAAATTGTTTGTAAATGAACTAAAATATAAACAAATGAAAATGATTGAAAAAGATAATTCAAGAAGAGAATTCTTAAAAAAGGTTGGATTATTATCTTTAGGTACAGTTGCACTTGCTAGTTGTAATTCATCTGATTATGAAGATTTTCTTCAGCAGAATTTCAAAACTTTATCTAAAGAAGAAAAAGACGAAATTGTAAAGAATCTTGAAAAAAGATATTCGGAAAAATATGGAAAAGAATTTCATGTTTCAGACAAAGCTGCTAAAGAAGGAATTTTATTTGGTTACGCATTAGATATTTCAAGATGCGTAGGCTGTAGAAGATGTGTATATGCTTGTGTAGAAGAGAATAATCAATCAAGAGATCCTCAAATTCATTGGATTCAAGTACTTCAGATGCACAAAGAAAAAGGTATAGATTTCGCACATTCTACTGTGCATTATAATCCTGAAATTGTTCCGGAACCTGGTAAATTTTACTTACCGGTTGCATGCCAACAATGCCGAAATCCTCAATGTACAACTGTATGTCCAACTAGAGCAACTTGGCAAGAAGAAGATGGGATAGTTGTTGTGGATTATAATTGGTGTATTGGTTGTAGATATTGTGTTGCAGCTTGCCCTTACGGAGCCCGTCATTTTAATTGGGGTGAACCTAATGTTCCAATTGAAGAAATAAATCCAGAAACTCATTATTTAGGAAACAGACCAAGAACAAAAGGAGTTATTGAAAAATGTACTTTTTGTGTTCAACGTGTTAGAAAAGACGAAGGACATTACCCAGCATGTGTAGAAATTTGTCCTGTGGGTGCAAGAAAATTTGGAAATCTATTAGACCCAAATAGTGAAGTCAGATATATTTTGGAAAATAAACGAGTACTTGTTTTAAAAGAAGAACTAAATACACAACCGAAATTTTATTACTTCTTCGGTGTATAAAGAGGTTTTAAGTTTTTAGTTTGAGGTTAGACGTTTGATTAACAATTTAACAATTTATCAATATGAATTTATTTAGATTTTTTATAGGTAGTTTGAAAATAATAATTAATGGTGGAAGACTATATTATTCATGTATTTTCTTTTTGGCAATTTTAATTATTTGGGGAGCTTTTGGATACTATGATCAATTAAAGGATGGTTTGATTATGACAAATATGAGAGATTCTGTATCGTGGGGATTTTATATTGGAAACTTTACTTTTTTTGTAGGAGTTGCAGCGGCGGCTGTAATGCTTGTCATTCCTGCCTATATTTACGATTGGAAATCAATTAAAGAAATTGTAATATTTGGCGAAATATTAGCAATTTGTGCAGTAATTATCTGTCTATCGTTTATTATGGTCGATATTGGAAATCCTTTAAGATTTTGGCACATGTTACCATTTATTGGAACTATGAATTTCCCTTCTTCAATACTTTCATGGGATTTCTTTGTATTAAGCACTTATTTTATATTAAATTTAGTTATAGTTACATATTTACTATATTCTCATTTTTATAATAAAGAATATAAAAAATCAATAATTCTTCCTTTAGTTTTATTAAGTATTCCGGCTGCAATAGCCATTCATACAGTAACAGCATTTCTTTATAATGCATTACCTGCCAGACCATATTGGAACAGTGCATTATTAGCTCCAAGATTCTTAACAACAGCTTTTTGTTCAGGTCCGGCATTACTAATCTTAATCTTTCAAATTATTAGAAAAACAACTAAATTTGAAATTAAAGACGAATCATTGTTCAAAATAGCAGAGTTAATGGTTTACGCAATGTTTATTTACTTATTTTTTACACTTGCTGAATTATTTAAAGAATTTTATTCAGACACAGAACATATAATTTATTGGAAATATTTATTAATGGGAGTTGAGAAAAATAGGGAAATTGTTATATATAGTTGGTCTTCAATAATTATGGGATTTACAGCTTTTCTGTTATTTTTAATACCAAGTACAAGAAAAAATTTATTTACTTTAAATGTTGGAGTAGTTTTAATTTTCCTAAGTGTATATTTTGAGAAAGGTATCACTTTAATAGTTCCAGGGTTTACTCCTGACGTTTTAGGACAATTTTATTTTTATATTCCTTCAGAAACTGAAATACGTACTGCTGTTATGATATTTTCATCTGGTGTATTACTTTTCATATTTATTGCGAGAATTGCTATTGCAATATTATTTAATGGTTTTAGCATTGAAAGTTTAAAGAAAAAATAATTGGAAAGAATTATAAATTATATCATTAAGGACTAATTTGATTAGTCCTTTTTTTATTAAAAGATATAAGAGTAAAAATATATTTTTGTTGTTATATAACATTTTTAGATTACGATAAATACTTATTATGTTTGTGGCAATAAATTTTTTAAATTAAATATATAAATTAAAAATTAAAGTGTTATGCCAATTCAAGTCAAACGGTTATTAATGGTATTCGGACTTTTTATTGCTATTATGGCAGTACTTATTTATTTTCTTACTCCCGAATCGTGGGGTGAGTTTGGGCATTATAGAGGATTAGCCTTAAAAGAAATTGCAGATAAAGAAGTTAAGCATGTTGATGTAAATGAAACTTGTGCAATGTGCCACGATTCTATTTCAGCAACGTTTGCTTCTGGAGAACATAAATCAATTAACTGCCAGAATTGCCATAATGTTGGTTATAAGCATGTTGAAGACCCAACAAAGGAAAATATAGTAAAACCCGAAGTTACAAGAGATTTTTGTTTAAGATGTCATGCTAAGAATCCGGCAAGACCTGAAAATTATATCAAGCAAGTTGATGCAATTGAACACAATAAAGATAAAGTATGTATAAATTGTCATAATCCACATAAGCCATGGGAATAAAAAAAGAAAATGTTACAAGACGCGATTTCTTAGTAAAATCGGGAACAATTGCAGGAGGAGTATTTTTTGCATCGTTATTAAGTCCATTTAAAGGAGTTTATGCTACTAAAGAACCCGAAGGTGATGGAGTTTGGTACGGAATAGGTATTGATATTGAAAAATGTATCGGATGTGCTAGTTGTGCAAGAGCTTGTAAAAACGAAAACGATGTTCCTAAAGAACCTTTTTTCTTCAGAAATTGGGTCGAACAATATACAATAACAAATAATGAAGAAATAAAAGTTATTTCTCCAAATGGTGGTATTGATGGTTTTACTCAAACTGTTCCCGAAAAAGATATTTATAAAACCTTCTTCGTTCCAAAAATGTGTAATCATTGCGAAAAATCACCATGTACACAGGTTTGCCCAGTTGGTGCATCATTTGAATCGCCCGAAGGTTTAGCACTAGTAGATCAGAATTACTGTATTGGTTGTGGATATTGCGTTCAGGCATGTCCTTACGGTTGTCGTTATATACATCCCGATAAAGGTGTAGTTGATAAATGTACATTATGTTATCATCGCTTAACTAAAGGATTAGACCCTGCATGTATGTTGGCTTGCCCTACAAGAGCCAGAATTTATGGAAATTTGAGAGATAAAGATAGTGAAATATCAAAATTTATAAGAGACAATAACTGTGTAGTTTTAAAACCACAGCTAAATACCGGAGCAAAACTTTATTATAATTCATTAAATCAAGAGGTACGTTAATAAGAATTTAAGATTTAGGAATTAGGATTTAAGAATTAAAAAATTTATAAGAATTTAAAAATATGGAGAAATTTGAATCGTTATATCATGCTTTAGCCAACTTAGATGGTTATATTTTCCCTAATGAAATTGTGTTAAACTGGGATGTACTTATAGTAATGTATCCTTACATTACAGGTTTGGTTGCAGGTGCTTTTATATTAGCATCGTTAAATAGAGTTTTTAATATTGAAGCTTTAAAACCTACTTATGTAATTTCATTACTTACAGCTTTATCTTTCATGTTAGTAGCTACAATGCCATTAATTACCCATTTAGGACAACCATTTAGGTTTTATGAAATGCTGATTACTCCACATTTAACTTCAGCAATGGCAATCTTCGGATTTGTTTACTTATGGTATTTGATGGTTGTTTTGCTTTTAGAAATATGGTTCGATTATAGGTACGATATGGTTATTTGGTCGAAAGAGAAAAAAGGCTTTATGAGATTCATTTATAAAGCACTAACTTTATGGATTAGCGACACTTCTGTTGCATCAAGAAAAACTGACGATAAACTAGGATATTTTATTACAGTTGTTGGTATTCCATCGGCTTTTTTACTTCATGGATATGTAGGATTTATTTTTGGTTCAATTAAAGCAAATCCTTGGTGGTCAACTGTTATGATGCCGGTTATATTTCTGTTTTCAGCAATGGTTTCGGGAATTGCATTAGTAATGTTTATTTATATGATGATAAATTTTATTAGAAAACAAAAAAACGATATTTTATGTCTTGATACTATTGCTAAATTTTTATTTTATATCTTAATAGTTGATTTTGCATTAGAAAGTTTAGACCAAATTCATAGAATTTATGAAGCCGACGAATCATTTGATATTCTTAAAATTCTTGTTAGAGGTAAATTATTTTTTACTTTCTTTATTATGCAAATAGGTGTCGGTACATTATTTCCACTTGCAACAATTGGGTTCTTTCAATTTTATAAACCTAAAGAGCACATAAGAAAAATTATGTATCTGATAGTAAGTATTTGTGTATTAGTAGGAATTTTCTATATGAGATGGAATGTTGTTATTGGTGGTCAATTATTTTCAAAAAGTTTTCTTGGATTTACTAGTTATAAAGCTGACTTAGCAGGGGGAGGTTCGGCTTTGCTGGCATTATTATGGTTTATTGTACCATTTCTTATTTTAGCATTTTTACTTTGGTTATTACCACCATGGAAAAAAGCTCCTCATGTTGAGCATATTGAATAACTAATATTTAAGTATTATGATTATTTGATTAAATTTAATAAGTTAACAAATGGAAAAGAATAATCATAATATTGAGGAATTTGAAAGATTACATAACAAAATAAATAATTTAGAAAACCGAATACTTGCATTAGAAAGCAAATTGGTTTTTGAAAAAGTCTATAAACCTTCTACAGAAACTTCAAATACTGAACTTTCTGTAGAAGTTCCAAAAAACATAAATACTGAAGATTTAGGCATTGAGTCAAGGTTTGGTGAGTTTGGCTTGGCATGGATGGGTTCAATTGTTTTATTATTCGGAATATCATTTATTAATCAATTTTTTCTTAATAGCGGACAATCTCTTGTAGCTGCTATATTTGGTTATTGTTCAGTAATCGGAACATTTTTAATTTCACATTTAATTCGTAAAAATTTTACTTCCTTATCATCAAAACTAAATTTCATTAGCAATATTCTGATTTATTATATCACATTAAGATTGTACTTCTTTTCTGATTCGCCATTAATTTCAAGTAAAGAGTTCGTTTTAGGATTATTATTGTGTGTTGTTATTGTTCAACATTATTTTGCATTAAAAAGTAAATCAGAATTTAAAGCCGGTATATCAATTTTAATGTTCTTATTTACTGCCGTAGTTAGTAAAATTACACATTTTCAGTTTGCAATTGTAATTGCTACTTCAATAATTTCTGTTGTTTTATTTTATAAATATGGCTGGTGGAAATTAACATTTTTAAGTATATTTTCAGGATATGTTATTTTTTTAATATGGTTATTATCCAATTATATATTATTAAGTAATTTACCCGAAAATGTTAGCGACCAAAATACTATTTATTATTTATTATTAAATGCTTCTATTTATTCTTTATTAACCATATTTAAACAAAAAGGGCTATTTCCAGATTCAGTAATTTTTATTTCTGTTATATTAAATGGATTATCTTTCTCATTGCTATTGCTAATTTTTATTGTATTTTTTTACTTAAATAACTACATAGGTATATTTTTCTCAATAGCAACGAGTTGTATTGTATTTTCAATATTATTAAAAAGATTTTCGGAGTGGAAATTTACACCTGCGTTATATGCCTTATATGGCTTTGTTTCGATAAGTATTGCAGTATTTGGAATATATAATTTACCTTATTCGTTTTTATTACTTTCGATACAGAGTTTATTAGTAGTTTCTATGGCAATTTGGTTCAGGTCGAAAATTATAGTTGTAATGAATTTTGGATTATTTTTAATGCTTTTAACAACTTATATTATTGCTTCTGAATCAATAAATTCAATAAATATTTCCTTTGCATTAGTACCATTAGTTTCTGCGAGAATAATTAACTGGAAAAAAGACCAATTAGATATCAAAACTGAATTGATGCGGAATATGTATTTAATAATTGGTTTTTTTACAGTATTGTATGCTCTTTATAAAATAGTTCCAATTTATTATGTAACATTATCATGGACTGTAATTGCAGGATGTTATTTTTTACTTAGTTTCTTACTAAAAAATAATAAATATCGCCAAATGGCTTTATATACACTTATTGCAACTGTACTATATTTATTTATTTTCGACCTTGCACGGGTTGATATGATTTACAGAATTATTGCATTTATGGTAGTTGCAGTAATTTCAATAACAATTTCTGTTTATTATTCAAAACGAAAGAAAAAGGATAATGTTTAATGGTTAAATTGTTAAATGGTTAAATTGTCTTGACTAGGATTTTTAGGATTTGATGATTTTAGGATTCTTAAAATCCTATCATCCTTTAATCTTATAAATCTTAGTTCAGACAAATGGTTAAATGGTTACTGAAGCAGTAAATCCTAAATCCTAAATCGTAAATCCCAAATCCTAAATCCTAAATTCTTAAACTCTTCCTTCAATAACATTCCAATCAATTATATTCCAAAATGCTGAAATATAATCGGGACGACGATTTTGATAATCTAAATAATATGCATGTTCCCAAACGTCAATTGTTAAAAGCGGTTTTAACCCATGTTTTAATGGACAACCGGCGTTATTTTCTTGTGTAATTTCAAGTTTACCATCTTTGTTTAAAACCAACCAAACCCAGCCTGAGCCAAATAATGTTGCAGCAGCTTTTGTAAATTTTTCTTTGAACAAATCAAACGAATCAAATTCTCTGATTATTAATGCAGCAAGTTTGCCTTTAGGTTCGCCGCCACCATTTGGCGAAAACGAAAGAAAATAAAATGTATGATTCCAAATTTGAGCAGCATTATTAAAAATACCACCGTCAGCCTCTTTAATTATTGTTTCAAGCGAAGCATTTTCAAACGGTGTTCCGGGTACTAAATTATTAAGGTTATTCACATAAGCCTGATGATGCTTCCCGTAGTGAAATTCAAAGGTTTTAGCTGAAATAACTGGTTCTAATTTGTTTAATTCGTAGGGTAGTTTTGGTAATTCAAATTTCATAATTTTTTAGTTTTTGATTAGTAATTGCAAATTTAAAAAAATAAATTAAGATTTAAGTATTCTTTTACCTATTTGAAAGCATAAAAAATAAAATTTCTCTATAAATTCCAAATATCCCACGATTTTTCTGCCTGAATATGAAGCATTTCAAGACCATTTTTAATTATAGAATTTTTTTCAATTCCTTTCTTTAAAAATGTTGTAATTTCAGGATTGTAAGTTAAATCGAATAAAATATGTTTGTTTGTTAATGCATTATATGGCAAGAGAGGGCATTCTTCAATTTTAGGAAACATTCCAAGTGGAGTTGTATTAATGATTAATTTATGTGAATTTATAATATTCTCAGTTAAATCGTTATATGTTATTGATTTATTGCTTTTTGTTCGGGAAACAAGCTGAAAACCAATATTTAATTTTCTTAATGAATATTCTACAGCCTTTGCAGCTCCACCGGTTCCAAGAATTAGTGCAGAAGAATTAAAATTTTGCACTAAAGGTTTTAAAGATTCAGTAAATCCGAAGGTGTCAGTATTATAGCCAATTAAGTCAATATTTTTTTTTTGTCTTATTATTTTGACAGAATTTACAGCACCAATTTCTGAAGCTGTAATGTCTAGTTCGGTTAGAAATGGGATTATTTGTTCTTTGTAAGGTATTGTTACACTAAATCCTTTAAGGTCGGGATTTGATAATATTAGATTATTGATTTTATTGATGTTATCAATTGAAAATAATTCAAAACTACAGTCTTTTAAATTTTCAGTATTGAATTTTTTGGTAAAATATTTTTTTGAAAAAGAATGTTCGAGAGGATAGCCTATAAGCCCATATAATTTCATTATTTTTTTAATTTTAGAATCAAAATCAAGAAGCTGATTTCTTTTCTTTGTATGCCTTTCTGAATTTGTAAACTATGTAAACAAATACAATTAAAATCGCCACTAAAACCACAATATCAATCACATGACTATACTTCATTACTTCTTTCCAATTATTTTTCAAAATATAACCAATGTAGGTTAAAAATGAATTCCACAGTCCGGCTCCTAAAATAGTATAAATAATAAATTTAAAAATATTCATTCGCCCCATTCCTGCAGGAATAGATATAAAATGCCTGACAACCGGTATAAATCTGCTTACGAAAATTGTCAATTCGCCTCGTTTGCTAAAA
Organism: Bacteroidetes bacterium GWA2_30_7; assembly: GCA_001768155.1. GTDB lineage: Bacteria > Bacteroidota > Bacteroidia > Bacteroidales > GWF2-33-38 > GWA2-31-9. Next base: position 6,572 of record MENC01000301.1, on the reverse strand, counting down.
AACTTTTCAGTTAATTCAAGATGACTTTTATCTAAAAGTAAATACTTTCCAAATTTAAGAACAAATGGTCTGCCTCCCCAAGCTCCTATATAATATGATATTAAAGAACCGATTATACTTCCAAGTGTGCTAAAAAATATTACACCAGTAAAAGTAAACTGCCCTTCAACTATCAGAAAACCTGCAAATGGCATTACTGCTTCGCTTGGAACTGGAGCAATCATGCTTTCTAAAACCATAAGAATAAAAATACTTAAATAACCTGTTTCAGCAATAAATTGCACAATAAAATTTACAATAAGTTCGGTAATACCCATAAAATGTAATATTTAAAATTTAAAATGTAATATTTAGGAGTTTGGAGTAAAGGTTATCAAGCGTAGCAACAATTTAACAATATAACAGTTCAACCATGTTAAAAGATTATTTTAATGAATCTGGTAAGAATTGTGAAAATGTATCGCCTCTTAGTCCAAGCCTCAATGTTTCAAGAGAGATAACTTCGTTATTTGAAATGTTTCCAAGGTTAACATTTGCTCCCAATAGTTTAATAAACCAAACTTGTTGCGATTTTTGTGGAGCTTCCCATAATACTTTTTCAGGTGCTATGTCGAATAAGATATTGTCGATTAGGCTTTTATTTGCTTTACCATCAGAGTTATAAATTCCTAAGTTTCCACTTTCTCGAGCTTCGGCAATAACTTTCCATGCACCGGCATTTAACTCAGTTTTCATCATTGAATTCCATTCTTCGGGAGGGATTGTAACACCTGCATCTTTTGAACCTACTTCTGATAAAACTGTAACTTGTTTAGAAAGAATGTTGATATATTTACATTTATCGTTGTGATTCATAGTAATTGCGCCATCTGAAACTTCTGCAACTTCGAGTTTAAGTTTATCAATTAATTTTCTGTAATCATCGAATAAACCTCTGATTATGAATATTTCAAATAATGTTCCACCCAAATAAGGCTTAATATTTGCTTCTTTATAAAGTTTAATTTTAGCTTCAAGATTTTTAGTAATTAGTGCAGTTCCAAATCCAAACTTTACAAAATCGGTATAGTCGCCACTTGACGAAACAAAGTTTTCGGCTTCGTTTAAACTCAAGCCTTTGTCCATCATCATTGTAATTCCCTTCGTTCTGGGCTTACCGGCTCTTTCCGGCAAAAAAGGTATATTTATCATTGTAATTAAATTTTATATTTATTTTTCAAATCATTGAATATTAAATCGTTTTCTAAATGTTCGAAATTTTCTTTATAATCAATAAATTTTTCGGGATTTAATTTAAAAGCATTTTCAAGTGCATTATACATAGATGGATATGCTTCTGCTTTACTGAAATAAAATGCTATTTTATAAGCAATGTCGGCACTGTCGGGGCAATATGTTTGTGCTTCATTTAACGTTTTAATAGCTTCATTTACGTTATCATTTGTGAAAAATAAATCTGAATAATCGAGCCAGATTTCTTCATCAAATGATTCAATATTTACTGCTTTTTGAAAGCCTT
>MENC01000301.1:1498-5042 GCA_001768155.1 Bacteroidetes bacterium GWA2_30_7 | reverse complement strand
TTCAATATTATTTAATTCTAAATGAACATAAGCAATTCCTAGTAAAGCATCAGCAAATTTTGGTTCAATTAATAGTGTTTGATTATAATAATCGAGAGCTTTATCAAATTCGCTTAGATTTTCGTAACATTCGCCAATATAGTAATATACATTTGGGTCATCTTTTTTAATTGATAAATAGTCAAAATAGACATCTAATCCTTTTAAAAAATCATTTTTAACATTTACATAAATGTCTGCTTTATAGAAATATGCTGATGAAAATTTATCATTTATTGCAATAGCAAAATCGTAAGCTTCAATAGCTTTTTCATAATTTTCGGTTAAAGCATAAGATATTCCAAGTGAATACCAAGCTTCAGCATCAAAAGGTTCTTCATCAAGATATTTTGTATAATATTCGATAGCTTTTTTATTGTTAGCAATTCGTTCGTAACAAATAGCCATTTCTAATATAATTTCTGCATTTGAAGGATTTACCTTTATTGCTCTTGCTAAGTATTTTAGAGCAACTTCGTAATGAAATGTTACTTCAAAAGAAATAGCAATATTTAATAAAATTTCATCTAAAATAGAATCGTCTTCTACTGAAAGTAATGCTTTTTCAAATTCAATTTCAGCTTTTACAGAATCGTTTTTAAGATTATAAATTGTTCCTTTCAGAACAAATATTTCATAAGAATGTGTTTTTGATTTTTCAAGTAAAATTAAAATATTAAATGCTTCGTCAAATTCTTTTTTATCAATTAAAAGTTGTACATTTTTTAATTTTATTGAATTTGAAGCTGGATATATTACAAGCCCAAACTCAACTGCCTTTGATGCATTAATTAAATTATTGTTTTCGAGGTAATAATCAACTAAAGTTTCAAACTCATCTTCTTCAAAGAAAGAATTTGAATTATTCTCAATCATCTGTTCAAATCTATGAACGATGTCCATAATTTCTTCCCATTCCCTGAATTCTTCCTCGTTCATAAATTGTATTATCTCATATTAAGAGTGCAAAATTAATAAATTTGACTGGTTTTTTAATGATTTTTACTAAAATAATAAAGTTATTGATTACCAAATTATTGAAAACCTACTTAGTGCGTATAAGAAAACTCAAAAAAACAAAAAACAAAACTCAAATAAATCACAATTCTCAAACCGCCAACTAGCGGACAATTTTCAAAACCGTTTGGATATTATGTATTTGATATTTGAGATTTATTTGAGTTTTGAAACTTGAAATTTGCGGTGCATTGAGTTATGTCGAAATGTTATTTTTAAAATATGTAGTTTCCTCAGATACACTATTTAATTTTTAATAAACTCTATAAATTTGTTATTTGCTGATTCATTTGTATTTAAAATTGAATAGTATTTATTAACTCCAGCGAAAACAAGTGTCCTAAAATCAGATTGCAGAATTTTGTTATTAATTTCATATTTTACATTTAAAAACTTATTATTATTTGCATACATTAAATTTTGAACAGTTTTATTTTTATTTATAATTTCATGATTTATTTCAAGAATTTTTGCTGTGTCGTTCTCAAAAATATTTTTTGAACTATCGGGTATAAAGTAAATATTATTATTGATTTCCTGAATAGAATTTTTGTTAGTTATATAATACCTTAAAACATAATATGTGGTTTTTAATGAGTCGATTAGTTCTAAATCAACTTCTTTAAAAAATTGTTTTAAAGGTAATATTTTATTACCTTTTACATATAAATCTATAAATTCTGAATTGTGTGTTTTGCTAAATTTTTCTATTGAAGAATAAATACCAGATTCTTCGAAGGGTTGTGATTTATTTTCATTAAACAAATCTTTAATCAAAGTTGTTAAATTATACTCTTGGTTAGTTTGTTTTTGTAGCCAAATATCGTAAGCAAAAGCAGTTAATGCACCACGATAATAAAAATTCAGAAAAAAGCCTGATAAAGAGTCATTTAATATGTTTTTACTTAAAAGAACTAATGAATAATTTTTGTCATTCATTTTCTCATTATCATAAATCTTGCAGCCAATTTCTTTAAGAAATTTTGATTCAGAAATTAATTTTTTTTCTAAAAGAATTTTCATCGACAGATATTCGGGAACACCTTCGTAAAGCCATAATAATTCGGTATTTATTGTTCCTGAAAAGTCAAAATTATTAGTTATCGAACTTTGCAAATTTAAAGGTGCAATTAGGTGCAAATATTCGTGTGCAATTTTTTCTTTTATACTAAAAAAGAGATTCTCGTATCTAATTCTATTACTTAACACAATAACGGTTGAGTTTTTATGTTCCATTCCTCCACCACGAATTTCTATCCAGTTTTCGAATACAAGATTTATATAATATTTCTGAATATTAAAATTTTTAAAATGAAAATTAATTGCTTCGATTACGCTTTTTATAGTATCTAAAAATAAAGCAGAATTAATTTGTTTATTTTCGGAGTATGTATTTATGATATATGTGCAATTGTTTGTGTTGAAGCTGATTGTGTCGAGATGAGAATAAATTATTGGTTCTGTCGATAATTCATTAAAATTATTAAAATTAAAAATAGATGTATTGTTATTTATTTTTGATGATTTGTTTGCAGTTATAAAATCAAGATTTAATGGTTTTTTTATAGATATTTCATATTTCATTGAGGTATTAAAATCGAAATAACCAACTATTGCATATAAATTTAACATGAAAAATTCATTTTCTTCAAATCGGGTTCCGGCAGGTTCAAATATTGAATTATTTGAAATTTCCTCGTCCCAGCTATCTTCTAAATTGTATTCAATTTTTGATAAATTTTGCCCATTAATTATAATGTATTCATTATTAGCATTTTTTCGCGTTGCAATTAATTTTCCTGAATTGCCAAAGGCTTTGAAATCTTTAATAAATTTGCCAAAATCAATAGTGCTATATAATCCGGGTACAGTTTTAGGAAAATGATAAACGATACTATCTTCAAATTTGAAGTTATGTATGTTTAATATAACGTGAACTTTATCATTTGTGCAATTATTTAAATCAATTTCAGCTTCAATTTCTTGACTAAATGTATTATTGTGAAAAATTAATAAGATTATTAACGAAATTATTTTTTTGAAAAAAGAAATTTTCATTTGCAAATAAAATAAATTAAATTTTAATATGATAGAAAACATTAATATTTCACATATATAATAATTTGAAGTTGTCGCATAAATTTATATAATTGTAATCGAATTTCAACCAGCTATTATGATAAAACAAGTTATATTCATTTTTACATTAATAATAACCCTTAGTGTTTTCATTTACACTGTCCGAAGGCTTTACTTTTTACTAAAATTAACTAAAAAAGCTTATCCTGTTAAGGATATCAGAAAGAGAATAATAAATACAATTAATGTAGCTTTTTTTCAATCTAAAATTTTAAGAATGCCATTAATAGGGACTTTTCATGCACTTGTTTTTTGGGGATTTTGTGTTATTTGTCTTGGAAGTTTAGAAATGGTTATTGATGGATGTTTTAATCTCGAAAATTCATTCACTTTCTTAGGAGCTGTGTAT
>MENC01000301.1:1316-1487 GCA_001768155.1 Bacteroidetes bacterium GWA2_30_7 | reverse complement strand
AGCATCGAACGATATTTTCGGATATTTAATAGCAGTTCTTATATTAATTTTTATTATCAGAAGAGTTATTTTGCATATAAAAAGATTCAGTGGCATAGAAATGACTCATAAAACGCACCGAGATGCAAACTTATCTTTGTTTCTTATTTTGATGTTAATGTTGAGTTTAAT
>MENC01000301.1:0-1300 GCA_001768155.1 Bacteroidetes bacterium GWA2_30_7 | reverse complement strand
GTGGCTTCATATTTTGCTGGTATTCTTCTTTGCCAATTATTTACCATATTCAAAACATTTTCACGTGTTTATGTCTATTCCGAATGTGTTTTTCAGTCGATTAGAGCCACTCGGAAAATTACCATTAATGGAAAGTGTATATAAAGAAGTTAAATTAATGATGGACCCAAATCAGGCATTTGTATCAGGTAATGAAAATTCTGCTCCTTCTCGTTTTGGAACTAAAGATATAGAAGATGTTAGCTGGAAAAATTTTATTGATTCGTTATCTTGCACACAATGTGGAAGATGTACTGCTGTTTGTCCGGCAAATATTACTGGAAAAAAATTATCGCCTCGTAAGTTATTTGTCGATTTACGTTACCGAATGACCGAAAAAGGTTTTGCAATTTTAAAAAACGGTAAAGATTATTCTGATAATAAATCATTAATTAACGATTATATTTCTAAAGAAGAACTTTGGGCTTGTACAACCTGTAATGCTTGTGCAACTGAGTGTCCGTTGAATATTAATCATCCATCGTTTATTCTTGATATGAGAAGATATCTTGTTATGGAAGAAGCAGCAGGACCAACCGGATTAAATGCAATATTCTCAAATATAGAAAATAACGGAGCCCCTTGGCAATATTCTTCAGATGACAGATTAAATTGGACATTATAAGTAATATGTAATATTTAAAATTTAATATTTTATGGATAAATACGAATTACAAAAACGATTAAAAAATTTTGCATTGCGTTGTGTAAATGAATTGACAAAAATTCTTGGCTCTGCCCGAAAAAATTCACAATAAATCTTAAATCTTAAATATTACATCTTACTAAATATGAGCGAAATTACAAGTATATCTGTTCCGGTAATGTCTGAAGTTTTTGCTTCAGGAAAAAGACCTGAGTATTTATTTTGGGTTGGTTGTGCCGGTGCCTTCGACGATAGATATAAGAAAGTTACAAAGGCATTTGCAAAAATTTTAAATTACTTGAAAGTTGACTATGCAGTTTTAGGAAAAGAAGAAACATGTACAGGAGACCCTGCACGTAGAGCCGGAAACGAAATGCTTTTTTTAATGCAGGCAACAGCAAATATTGATACATTTACCCGATATGAAGTAAAAAAAATTATTACAATTTGTCCTCATTGCTATAATACATTCAAAAACGAATATCCCGAAGTTGGAGGAAGTTACGAAGTAATTAATTATATTGATTTTCTGGATTCAATGATTAGCAAAGGAAAGCTGAAAATTAACAGCGATTTATTAAGAGATAAATCAATTACTTATCACGACCCTTGTTA
>MENC01000300.1:20548-27525 GCA_001768155.1 Bacteroidetes bacterium GWA2_30_7 | reverse complement strand
TGATGTAATTGATGGTGGAACAGTAATTTATAAAGGCACAAATGAGGCATTTACACATTCAGGATTAAATGCTTCTTCAACAATTTATTATAGCTTTTTTACTGTAAATAACGATTATTATTCATCTGTAAATGATACATTTGCAACAACTACAGATGGAACTGAACCAAAAATTTCTATTTCCGACGATGGACAAATAACCGAAGGTAGCGAAAATGCAGAAATTATTACCGTTACCCTCGAAAACGATATTTTTGTAAGTGTTTTAAATTCAGTAAATTGGACAATTTCAAATCTTCCTACAGGAGTTACTGTTGGAAATATCAATAGAGAAAATGATACTTTGGTAAAATTAACATTATCTGGCAATTCAACAATTGATTACGATTCGGATATTACAAATTTTACAGTTGAAGTTTCTAATTCCGAATTACAAAATTTAAGTTCTGGAAGTTTAGTTGACTCAGCAGGTGTAACTTTCACAGCTATAATCGAATCGGCTGGAATTTGGCTACATATGCTTACTTCAGATACTATAATTCATACTTTAGGCGACAACGCTTCAGACTGGCTCAATGCCGAACTTGGACAAGCAACTTGGGAACAGAGCGATATTGGTTACGGCACAAGCAATTCTGATACAACCGGATACACTTGGTCAACAGCCGATTGGTACGAAAATGGAATTGATAATAATAAACGTATTCATTCCCAAATTTCAATTCCAGCCTCACTTGGAACAGGTGATTTTTATTATGTGGCTCGTGCAAGAGATTTAATTACAGACCCTTGGCATTATGCTAATGATACTGTTTGGGCAAATACTCCGGTTTTTAATCCACAATATAAAATTACAATTAATGAAGTTCCAAAGCCAACAGCATTTGACACTATTTCGATTTCTTCAAATACCATAAATTTAACATGGGTTCATAATTCTATTTATCAAAATGTTATGATTGTTAAAAGTACTGGTTCAGATAATACAACAAGTCCAGTTCAGGGAAATAATTATATTGTAAATGATTCTATTGGCAATGGAGTTGTTATTTATAGTGGTACAGCTCAACAATTTTCAAATACAGGTCTTCAAACATCTACAAACTATTATTATAATTTATATACTGTTAATAATGATTATTATTCATTGCTAGATGCTACTGTTAAATTATCTGCAACAACATTAAATCAAACAGTTTGTAATATGAATGTTAGCTTAGGAAATGATACTAATATTTGCGGAGGAGGGAGCATTTTATTGTCAACCGGATTGACAATTTCACCTTTTGGCGATTCTTTAAAAATTACTTACGATGCTACTTCTGGAGTTTCAGCTTTATCAGGAGCAAGTAAAGTTTATATGCACTCAGGAGCAGAACTTCATCAAGGCGGTAATTGGCAATATACAACTGGAAATTGGGGACTGGATGATGGAATTGGACAAATGACAAATATTGGAGGCAATATTTGGGAAATCACAATTAACCCTCTTACATACTATGGTTATCCTGCTGATAGTAGTTTATATGGAATTTTAATGGTTTTCAGAAATTCAGACGGAACACTTACAGGGAAAAGCGATTCAGATGGTGATATTTGGGTTAATATGTCTTTAAATCCTCCTGTTTCTGCATTTAGTGGTGTAACTCCTTATTTTACACTAAATCTTTATAATTCAATTACTTGGTCTGATGGTTCAACTAATCAGAACTTAGGAGTTTCATTAAGTGGTGATTATTCTGTAACAGTTACTGATATAAATGGTTGCAACGATAGAGATACCATTAATGTTTCTTTACATGGTTTACCCACAGTAAATATCGGAAGTAGTGAACTATTATGCGGCGAAGACAGTGTAATTTTTGATGCAGGTTCTTTTTCATCATATTTATGGAATGATGGGTCTTTAAATCAGACCCTTACAGTTAAAGTATCCGGTTTATATTCTGTAACAGTTACAGACCAGTTCGGATGTCAGGGATTTGATTATGTTACTGTAAATCAATCTGAAATACCAGTTGCAAGCTTTATAGCTGACACATCAAATGGGTTAAATGTAACATTTATTGATTCATCAAAATTTGCAACCACTTATGAATGGGATTTTAATGGTGATGGAACAACCGACAACACAAATTCGGGAGATGTTGCATATTTGTATCAGGCTGCCGGTCAATATAATGTATCTCTGAAAGTTTCAAATGAATGTGGCGATAGCACTATTGAACAGCAAATAATTGTAAATGATGTTTCTGTCAATAAACTAAATAACGAAAAATACAATTTTAATATTTTTCCAAATCCTGTAAATGATTATTTGATAATAGAATGTAACAAAAATGAATTAATTAAATCTATAGAATTATCTGATATTCTTGGAAATAATATAAACTATAAAATTATTCAAAAAAATAATAATAAATATACAATTGATACACGAAACTTAGCCAATGGTTCTTATTGCATATCAATAAATAACAATAAACAAAATAGTAAAAACTTTATAAAAATAAATTAAAAAATATATAATCATGAAAAATTTACTTTATTTAATTTTAGTTGTATTTTATTTACAAGCTAATGCTCAGGTTAAACATAAAATTGTTATAACTCTTGATACAAAAAAAATGGAAAATCCTGACTGTAGCCTTGGAGCCGATGGTTCTGGAGGTGCAGCAACAGTTACTGAAGTATATATGCACTCCGGAATTTGCACTTGCAAATTAAATGAAACTACTTTAGCAAGAGAATGTGGAACTGCTGCTGAAAACAGAACATACTGTCAGGCTCAAATAAAAGATTATCTTTCAAATGTTTGGCAGCATGTTGTTGGGAATTGGGGAAGCGACCCAAAAGATGATGGAGTTGGGAAAATGACTAATATCGGAAATGGAGTTTACTCAATAGAATTTATAATAGAAGATTATTATAGCGACCCTGCTTTGGTAAATACATCATCAAATACAGGCAACAGTGCAGTTCCCTCTACACCTATGCCGGCAGGCTCTGTAGCTTATGTTATGGGATTGGTTTTCAGAGATGGAGCAGGTGATGTTGCAAGAACAGGACGTGATATAGAATGTAAAGATATATTTATAGTTGACCTGGATACAGATAATCCAACTGCTTTAAACGGTTCTTTACCCGACTATGACAACCCATATTTACCACTAACATCAATTACAATGGCTGTAGAAGAAATTGAAAATTTTTCAAGAATAGGTGCATTTCCTAATCCTATGAAAGATGGTACATCAATTGAATATTTAATAAACCAAAGTTCAAAAAATATTTCAATTAAAATATATAACACAATTGGACAGGAAGTTAGAGATTTATTTAATGGTTATAAAACTCAAGGTTCTCAAAAAATATTCTGGAATGGAAAAGACAATAATGGTTTTGATGTTCCAAGTGGAGCTTATTATTATTTAATTTCCGATAATGATAAAACAATTAGTTCTGAAAGATTGGTTGTTATAAGATAAAAATCATGCAACATGTTATAAATTAAGTGTTGATAAAAGAAAAAAATATACCATAGTTGATGACTGAACTATTTTATTTTCTTATTCAAATTCGGTTTATCATTTAGAGGATTTTATTGGACTAGAAAGTAAGTGGAGGGAGAGATAAATCCCTGATTGCAAATAGATTAGCGAGATTGCAAACTTGATTCCAAAAGGTTGAGATTATATTTGGTTAGGAAATTTGCTTTTGCTTTAAATACCAGTTAATTATAAAAACACATAAATGAAGCTATTAAGGGGGATAAAGACAAGTGGAGGTGTGTTAACCACTATGTTATACACTATATGCCATTTATTTAATAATTGTCATGTCAATGCTCAAATATGTTTTAGCCCAGCTACCAATTTCCCTGTTGGGACATATGCGCAGTCAATTATTAGTGCAGATTTTAACAAAGACGGGATAATTGATTTAGCAACAGCTAATAGTACTCTGTATGGAACAGTATCAATATTATCTGGAAATGGAGACGGGAGTTTTAGTTTAGCCAACAATTTTGCAGTTGGTTCATTTTCCTCAACAGTTATCAGTTATGATTTCAATAATGACGGAAACCTTGATTTGGCAACAGCTAATAATGGATCGTATAATGTATCCATTCTTCTTGGAAATGGATATGGTAATTTTAGCAGTATTGCTAGTTGTGCATATGGTATTGATCATATTTCCGTGACAAGTGCTGATTTTAATAATGATGGGAAACTTGATTTGGCAACAGCGAATAATTATGATGATAATATTTCGGTTTTATTTGGGAATGGGAATGGAGGATTTGGAACGTTGACAAACTATGCAGTTGGTATTTATCCTCGGTCAATAATAAACGCTGATTTTAATCAAGATGGAAATATTGATTTAGCAGTAACCAACTCTAATTCAAGTAATATTTCCGTATTAACAGGTACTGATACAGGAATATTTTCCTCGGCTACCAATTTTTCAGTAGGCTGGTATCCATATTCGCTAATAAGTGATGATTTTAATAGAGATGGAAAAATTGATTTAGTGGTTGGCAATAATGCTTCAAATAATATAACTGTTTTATTTGGAAACGATAGTGGTTGTTTTGTATTTGATACCACATATATTGTAGGAAGTGGACCATCATCTGTAACAAGTGCAGATTTTAACAATGATGAATATGTAGATTTAGCTATTGCTAACAAGTATTCTGATAATGTTTCTATACTGTTAGGCAACGAATCCGGAATTTTTATCTCTGCCGGGAATTTTTCTGTTGAATCTGAACCGTGGTCAATTACATGTGCTGATTATAATGGCGACGAAAAGACTGATATTGCTGTTACTAGTCATTATCCAGGAAGTGTATCAATATTATTAAATTGTACTGAGTCTGGTATTGAAAGTTATAGTAATGAAAAATCAATATCTATCTATCCAAACCCGACAAATGGTAAATTTATTATTGAAACGTTAGATTTAAGAAATGTGAAAATTCAATTCTTTGACTTAAATGGTAGTTTAATATTGACAAAATATACTAAAGGTAGAACAGAAATTGATGCAACGAGTTTAAAAGAAGGTATTTACAATTTAACTATTAAAAGTATTATCTTCGTTGAAAATATAAAACTAGTAATTATTAAATGATAATTTAATTGAGAGAAAGACAATTAAATACTCTCAAAAAACACATGAATTATACATAAACATTAGCAAGTTTCCGTTATCAGATATAATATGATAAAGATTAATTTAAGAAATTTTTTAATATAAAAAACTTATAAAAATACAAGCACATGAAACACATATACTCAATTTTTTTAGCATTTATTTGCAGTTTTTCATTTTCACAAGTAATAACTTATACCCCTCAATATCCTACAGTTAATGATACTATTACAATTATTTACGATGCTTCCTTAGGAAATGGAACTTTAAATGGAGTATCGCCTATTTATGCACACACCGGAGTTATTTCAAATTTTAGTGCTAACCTTAACGATTGGCAACATAAAATTGCAAAATGGGGCGAAGCCGACACTTTAGTATTAATGGAAAATCTTGGAAATAACAAACATAAACTAAAATTTCATATTGGCGATTATTATGGAATTGGTTCAAATTCGGGCGAAATTGTTCGAGAACTGGCTTTTGTTTTCCGAAATGCAGATGGTACAATTGCCGGAAAAAATTCTGACGAAACTGATTTTTTTATTCATGTTTACGAATCAGATATTTTTGCAAGATTTATAAAACCTCTCGAATTTCCTTTGAATCCTCAATTAAATCAATCTATTAGCATTTCAATACAATCAATTGGAAATTCTTTAATAAACTTATATCATGATAACGTGCTGGTAAAACAAGCTTATGGAACTTCTTGCGAACAAAATATTTTAGTTACTCAAGCCGGAAAACATTGGCTCTGGTTTCAATCCGAACAAAATGGGAAAACAGTTGACGATTCAATTTATTATATAGTAAAACAAAACTCAGTTATTGCAAATTTGCCAACAGGAATCAGAGATGGAATAAATTATATAAACGATACAACTGTAACGTTGTGTTTATATGCACCTTATAAAAACTTTGTTTATTTGATTGGCGACTTTAATAACTGGCAGCCAGACCCATTATATTTAATGAAGAAAACACAAGATGGTAAACGATACTGGCTTACACTAAATAATTTGATTAAAAACGAAGAATACCTATTTCAATATTATGTCGATTTTGATGTAAGAATTGCCGACCCTTACTCCGAAAAATTGCTCGACCAATATGGTGATGAACGCATTAATAATGTAATTTATCCTAATTTAATTCAATATCCAATAGGTAAAACATCTGAAATGGTTTCGGTATTTCAAACCGCTCAAACTCCGTTTAACTGGACAGATTCTGGCTTTTCGAGACCCGACAACCGCGATTTGATAATTTATGAATTATTAATCAGAGATTTTTCAACCCGCCACGATTATTCTACTGTTGCAGATTCTATCGACCATTTAGTTAAATTAGGTGTAAATGCTATTGAATTAATGCCAGTTATGGAATTTGACGGCAACGATAGCTGGGGTTATGGTCCAGCATTTTTCTTTGCTCCCGATAAATATTATGGTACAAGAGAGGCTCTGAAAACTTTGATAAATGTAGCTCATTCAAAAGGTATTGCAGTAATTCTTGATATAGTTTTAAATCATTCATTTGCACAAAATTCTTGGGTCAAGCTATATTACGACAGAGCTTTAGATAATGTAACTACACAAAATCCATGGTTCAATAATTTTATTCCTCATCCATTCGGTTTTAAATATGATTTTAATCACGCTTCTTACGATACACAGGCTTTTGTGGACAGTGTTCTTGGATTTTGGACACGTGAATATCATGCAGATGGATTCCGTTTCGATTTATCAAAAGGTTTTACAAATAAAAATACCGGTGGAGATGTTGGTGCATGGGGACAATACGATAGCGAC
>MENC01000300.1:16795-20376 GCA_001768155.1 Bacteroidetes bacterium GWA2_30_7 | reverse complement strand
AATCTTGTTGGATTTATGGAAAGTCATGATGAAGAAAGATTGATGTGGCGAGATTCTATTAGTGGAAATTATACTGCCACTTATGATACAAGAATAAGGTCAACATCCCTTAAACGTATGGAACTTGTTGCTGCTCTTTTTTTAACAGTTCCAGGTCCAAAAATGATTTGGCAATTTGGCGAACTTGGTTACGACTATTCAATTAACTATCCATCATTAACTGAAGCAGATAGGATTACAAAAAAACCAGTTCGATGGAATTATAAAACGCAGCCAAACAGACTTCATTTGTATAAAGTTTATTCGGCACTTTGCAAACTAAAAACCGAAAATGAACTTTTCAGAACTTCCGATTACGAAATGAATGTTGGGAATTATGATAAACGAATTAAACTCTTTAGTTCAGGGATGAACGCTGTTGTACTTGGCAATTGCGATATTGTTGCACAAACCGTTTGGCCCGAATTTTTTAAAACAGGTTATTGGTACGATTATTTGAGTGGCGATAGCATAAATGTTGATAATACAGCTATGACTTTGCAATATCAAGCCGGTGAATATCATGTTTACACAGACGTTAGGCTTCCAAAACCTGATTTAAGCGTTCCATCTTATTCTGAATTTATTAACAATCCTGAAAATTCATTTTCTTATGTTTCACCAAATCCTTTTAATACAGAAACAACAATAACCTTTAATTTACAAAAACAATCTTTTGTTACTTTGAAAATATTTGATATTCAGGGAAGAGCAGTAAAAACCTACAATTTAAATACCTTAAAATCTGGAAATCATCAAATCACTTGGAATGGAACAAACCACAACGGAGAAAAAATTGATAAAGGATACTATCTGTATAAGATTGAAACTGAAAGCGTTATTAATGCTGGGAAGATTTTGTATTATTGAGAACTTCCCTAATCTTCAACCGGCACATAAAACAAATCAATAGTTCCATATTGTAAGCCCATAATTTTACGAGTTAAGCTTTTCAGTTTGAAAGTATTAGTGCCAATTCGCAAGTAATTATAATCATCAATAAACTCCCAAGTCGAAAAGTAAGATTGATTTGTAAACGAAGAAAAAACTTCTAAACTCCCTCCTTCGTAAAATGTGTAAGTTTTATTATACTCTTCCAACATAAAATCGGAAGAAGTATCGGTATATGAAGCTAATCTCCAAGATGTTCGAGTTATTTTCTTTTGATATGACGAAAAAATATTATCCTCCTTTTTGCAGGAAACAAAAGAAAAAAAAATTACACTTATTAATATTAATTTTAACCTCATGAGAACTACAAAATTAAATCATTTTCGATAATTTTAAATCAATAAACATAAATATGTTTATAATAATTTTAATAAAATTCGCTTAACATAATAAAGCATAGTATTTTTGAACAAAATATATAACAGATGAAAGTTCATTTTATTGCTATTGGCGGAAGTGCAATGCACAATCTGGCACTTGCCCTTTATAAAAAAGACTATATAATTACCGGTTCAGACGACGAAATTTTTGAACCATCGAAAAGTCGCCTTGCCAAATACGGATTACTACCTGAAAAACAAGGCTGGTTTCCCGAAAAAATTCATTTAGGACTAGATGCAGTAGTTCTCGGAATGCACGCCAGAGAAGATAATCCCGAATTATTGGAAGCAAAAAAACTTGGAATAAAAATTTTCTCCTATCCTGAATTTCTTTACGAACAAACTAAAAATAAAACCCGAATTGTAATTGGCGGCAGCCATGGCAAAACCACAATTACATCAATGGTAATGCACGTTTTGAAATTTGCAGGAGTTGAATTTGATTATATGGTTGGAGCAAATGTTGAAGGATTTGAAACTATGGTTAATTTTTCTAGAACTTCAAAAATTGCTGTATTTGAGGGCGATGAGTATTTATCTTCTCCTATTGATAAGAGACCAAAATTTCATTTATATAAACCAAATATTGCACTAATTAGCGGAATTGCTTGGGACCATATTAATGTTTTCCCAACTTTCGAAATTTATGTTGAGCAGTTTAGAAAATTCATCGAACTAATTGAAAATAACGGTAGTTTAATCTATTTTGAAAATGATAAAATCTTAGCCGATTTAGCAAAAAAAAACAACAATAAGATTAGAGTAATTCCATATAACACTCCAAAAAGTGAAATTATTAATAATAAGTCAATATTAATTACAAAAACAGGAAAATTAGCTATAGAAGTATTTGGAGAACATAATCTACAAAACATTTCTGGAGCTAAGTTAATTTGCAATGAAGCAGGCATTTCTGACGAAGTTTTTTATAAAGCAATTTCAAATTTTAAAGGTGCTGCAAAACGACTTCAATTACTTGCAGAAAATACTAAATGCTCTGTTTATCTTGATTTTGCACATTCTCCATCGAAGCTTGAAGCCACAGTAAAAGCATTAAAAAAACAATTCGCTGGACGAAAACTTGTCGCTTGTATGGAACTTCATACCTTTAGCAGCCTTACAGCCGAATTTTTGAACGAATACAAAGGAACAATGAAGGATGTTGATTTTCCAATAGTTTTCTTTAATCCTGAAACAATTAAACATAAAAAACTACCAGAAATATCAACAAATCAGGTGCTTGAATCTTTTGATGATAACCGCTTAAAAGTTTTTAATGTTACTGATGAACTTGTAAAATATTTAAAAAATCAGAATTGGAGCGATAAAAATTTATTAATGATGAGTTCCGGAAACTTCTCGGGAATTGATTTTAAGCAATTTGCAAACGAAATAATTTCTTTATAAAATTCACACAAACCTGACAGGTTTTAAAAACCTGTCAGGTTTTAAAAAACACGAAAATGGGCAGAATTTTAGCAATAGATGTAGGGCAAAAACGAATTGGATTAGCAGTAACCGACCCATTAAAAATAATTGCAACAGAACTTTCAACAATTCATATTTCCGAAATTTGGAAATTTTTGGAAGATTATTCAAAAAAGGAAACCATTGAATTAGTTGTAGTTGGAATGCCTAAACAAATGAATAACGAATTTTCAGAATCGAAACGCTTTGTCGATGATTTTATTAAAAACTGGACTCAAAAATTCCCGAATATTCCTCTAAAAACTTACGATGAACGCTTTACTTCTAAAATGGCTCAACGCTCAATGCTCGAAAGCGGTATGAAAAAGAAAGACCGCCAAGACAAATCCAAACTTGACTCAATAAGTGCAACTATACTATTGCAGGATTTTATGAAATTTAATTTGAGGTAGCAGATTTTCTAAATCTTAAAGATTTAGAAAATCTTCAAAATTCCCTTAAAAAAAAATTGCTTTACTTTTTATTCATTATAAATTATTATTTTTGTAAAGCATATAAACATATAATGGCATGAAAATTAATAAAATATATCTGAAAGGCTATAATCAATTTAAAGATTTAGAAATTGATTTAACTTATCCAAAAGGACACGAAAAAGAAGGGCAGCCATTAGACAAAATTTGCTTTATAGGTCAAAGTGGAACTGGTAAAACCAGTTTATTGAGGTTAATTAAATTTTATGTACAATATTTAAACAATACTTCAGGACTATTTTTAAACCTA
>MENC01000300.1:9022-16780 GCA_001768155.1 Bacteroidetes bacterium GWA2_30_7 | reverse complement strand
GTTAAAATGCTTATGAGTTTTGACAATTTCTTATTTGAACAATCTTGGGCGAATTTAAAATTTTTTATAACTAATAAATTAGTAGAGAATGATAGTACATGGATGTTAAAATACATAAATGCAAGAAAAACTTATTATTCGACAAATAGACCAATATTAATTAATTTTCCTACTGAGAGATTCTTTATTAAAGATAAAGATAATTTTTCAAAGACCATTAATGAAATAAACGCTTATAGAAGTTTAATATTAAGACAAACTATTGATTTTGAAATTGATGATAGTTCCAGATTATTGAATATTGTATTAGGTGATATTAAAAAATATAAATTAACTGATTTAGAATGGAAAAATAAAATATCTAAAGTTGCATTAAAAATTGATTCAACCCCGACAGATATTGATAAAATAAATAATGAATATCATAATTGGCTAACCAACAATTCAAATCCTTTAGACTCTCTAGCTAATGTAATGGATAAAATACTTTTGAATATTGGAGTTAAAATTAAACCTGAAGTTGATGTAGCATCAAGTGAGTATGTTGGTCTTATTGAATTACAAACCTTAGATGGTAAAACTATTAGCAGAGATTTTTGGAGCACCGGAACAAAACAAATTATTGACACTGCTATTCCATTAATGGTAATAAAACCTAAAAATGCTATTATATTAATTGATGAGCCAGAGCGTTCTTTATATCCAAATTTGCAACAAAAAATTGTTGATTTTTATACTAATCTTGGCGATAATTGCCAATTCTTTTTTGCAACACACTCTCCTATAATTGCTTCATCATTCGACCCTTGGGAAATAGTTGAATTAAAGTTTGATGAAAGTCATGCGAATGTTATTCAAGAAAATAATTATCAAAACGAACGTCATGTTGATAATTATACAGTTTATCCAAAGTATTTAAAATGGGACGACATTTTATTAAAACTATTTGACCTTACCGATGAAGGAAATAATAACTACAGAATTCAAGAATTAATGAAAGTAGCATCTTTAAAAAATGAATTAAACGAATTAAAAAATATAGGGAAAAACAAAGGTGTGGCTTTTGAAAAAAAATTAAACGAATTTATTAAACTGAAAAATAAAGTCGGTTGGAATGAGAAAGTTGAATAAAACCCTAAGCTTATCAGCCGAATTTAGTAAGTGGTACGCAAAAAATAAAACGAAGGAATATAATTCCACTTCAAATAAGTTTTATTACGATGTTTTATACGAATTGCTTATAATTCAAGATGGATTATGTGCTTACACCGAATTTCGATTAATTGATGAGCCTTCATTAGAAAAAATTAAAGACGGCTTCAAAAAAGGCAAATATTCTATTGATTACTTTCCTGATAATCCGGCAACAATTGAACACTTTTCAAAAACAAAAAAGAAAAACAGTGGTTGGGATTGGGATAATTTATTTGCAGTATTCGGTGATATTAATATTCAAAAAAATCATTTAGAAAACAAATATGGTATTGAAGATATTTTAAAACCTGATAAGGCAGAATATAATAATTTAAAATGTTTAATGTATAATAAATCGTTGCATATTTTTTTCCCAAATTCATGGCTTACTAATGCATTACAAAATAAAGTAGCTAATATGATAATTGTCTTAGGTCTTAATAACGACTTTATAAAAATGAAAAGAAGAGAATATCTTTCAGAAATAAAAGACAAGGAATATTATTTGGACAAAAAACAGCCTGTTAATCAATTCCTTACTGCATATAGTATGATTTAATTTGTAGTATATTTTCTAAATCTTAAAGATTTAGAAAATCTCTTATTCACCAAAAGCAGCTCAACCCTGAGCCATAATTGGTAAAGTAGTTCCACTTATTATTTGAATAGATTATTTTTGTTTCGTATTTTTGTTTAAATTTAGTTTAATCAGAAACTTGACAACGTAAAATAATCTGTTTAACTTAATGGATGCGTTTTAAAAATATAATTATGTTACAGTATATAGCAGATAGTAGCGGAAAAATAACAGGTGTGTTTATACCATATAATGATTGGGAAAAACTTGTAAAAAAATATAAAGGTATCGAAAATGATATTTTTGAAGTTCCTGAGTGGCATAAAAAAATAGTGTTGGAGCGTATTAAAAAATATGAAACTTCACCAGAAAAAATGCTTAATTGGGACGATGTTTCAAAAAGGTTAGATGAAAAATACAAGTAAGTTTAAAATCATAATTACACCTGAAGCAGTTAGTGATGTGGAAAATGCGTCAGATTGGTATGAGCTACACGTAAAAGGGCTTGGCAAACGATTTTATAAGGAAATAAAACTTCATTTAAAATCACTAAAAACCCTGCCATTCGGATTTCAGATAAGATATAGCGATGTTCGATGTGTAACTGTTAAAAATTTCCCCTTTTTAATTCATTACAGAGTTATCGAAGAAACTAAAACTATTTCTATTATTGCAGTTTTTCACACCAGCCAAAATCCAAATATTTGGAAACATCGAACTGAATAACAAAACTTAAAAGCCCAAGCTATCGGAGTATAAATAAGTTTTTGTAAATAGTGCCTCTAAGAAAACTGCATATTTTAAAAAATACCAAATTTCAATTTTCAAAAATCAAATAAATCACAAATTGCAATTACCTAATATTCAAACGGTTTTGAAAATTGGAGTGTTGAGAATTGGAATTTATTTGGCATTTGTTTTTTGTTTTTTGGAGTTTTCTTACTAACACTAAATAGGTTTTTAGCTGTTAATTCTGGTTTTTAGGATTTGTGATTTGATTATGTATAAATGATAAATCGGTATAGGTTAAGAAAATAGTGCAGTGAAATTAGACAATATTGAATGAATTGGTATTAGTTAAAAACCTTAATGCCAATTTTATTCCCCAAACGCAGCCCAGCCCTGAGCCATAATCGGCAATGTAGTTCCGCCTTTTGTAATTATTAAATTTTCTTCGCCTTTTTCAGAAATATGCCCAATTATTGAAATCTGGTGTAATTCAGTGATTTTCTCATGCAATTCGATTGGAACAGTAAACAATAATTCGTAATCTTCGCCACCATTTAATGCACTTACCAGAGGTTCTACATTTAATTCGTTTGCCATTCGTTGAGTTGCAAAATTTATAGGAATTTTTTCTTCATAAATTTTGCATGAAACGTTAGATTGATTACAAATATGTAATAATTCGGACGATAAACCATCTGAAATATCAATCATCGAAGTAGGTACAATTTTATTTTTTTCAAAAAGTTCAATAATGTCTTTTCGAGCTTCTGGTTTTAACTGACGTTGAAGAATATAATCGTAACCATCAAATTTTGGTTTCATATTGGGGTCAGAATTGAACACCATTTTTTCACGTTCCAATAACTGCAAACCCATATAAGCACCGCCTAAATCGCCTGTAACACAAATTAAATCGTTCACTTTTGCACCATTGCGATATGCTAGTTTATCTGTATCAGCTTCGCCAATTGCAGTTACCGAAATCGACAATCCTGTTAAAGACGAACAAGTATCGCCGCCAATAAGGTCGATATTATATTTATCACACGCCATGTAAATTCCATCGTATAAATCTTTTAAAGCCTCAACTGAAAATTTTGCAGAAACGCCTATCGAAACAGTAATTTGCTTTGGAATTGCATTCATTGCATAAACATCTGAAAGATTAACAATTACAGCCTTATAACCTAAGTGTTTCAACGGAACATAAGTCAAATCGAAATGTATTCCTTCGAGAAGCATATCGGTTGTTATAATCATTTTTTTGCCAGACGGCTCAATTACAGCAGCATCATCGCCAACTCCTTTTATTGTAGAGTTATGTTTTAATTTAATATTTTCGGTTAAATGTTTTATTAACTTAAATTCTCCAAAATCTGACACTGGAGTTATGGTATCTTTCTTCGACATATTGATAAATTTTAGCACGAAAATAAATATTTATTGGAAAATTATTTATAAGTTTCGTATCTTTGTTCTTATTTAGATTAAATCAAAATACCGGATTATTAAGTTTATGGAAAAAGAACAGGATAAAATATTAAACGAATTAACTCAAACCGAATATAAATACGGATTCACTTCTGATATTGATACTGAGTCGATTCCAAAAGGATTAAACGAAGACGTTGTCAGGTTAATATCTGCAAAAAAAAATGAGCCTGAATTTATGCTTGAATATCGTTTAAAAGCTTTCAGATTCTGGCAAACAATGAAAATGCCTGAATGGGCACATCTTATTATTCCAAAAATAAATTATCAGGATATTATATTTTATGCAGCTCCTCGTCAATCGGCATCACCATTAAGTCTCGACGAAATTGACCCAGAAATTAAAGCAACTTTCGATAGACTTGGAATTCCACTTGACGAACAAAAAAAACTTTCTGGAATTGCCGTTGATGCAGTTATCGACAGTGTTTCGGTTAAAACTACTTTTAAAGAAAGTCTTGCTGAACTTGGAATAATATTTTGCTCATTTAGTGAAGCAGTGCGAGAACATCCCGATTTGGTGAAAAAATATTTAGGCTCGGTAGTTCCATACACTGATAATTATTTTGCTTCGCTTAACTCTGCA
Source organism: Bacteroidetes bacterium GWA2_30_7 (assembly GCA_001768155.1). Classification (GTDB taxonomy): domain Bacteria; phylum Bacteroidota; class Bacteroidia; order Bacteroidales; family GWF2-33-38; genus GWA2-31-9. The sequence continues at coordinate 12,203 of MENC01000300.1, read as the reverse complement.
GTTTTTAGCGATGGCTCATTTTGCTATATTCCAAAAGGCGTTCGTTGCCCTATGGAACTTTCAACATATTTTAGAATAAATGCCTCAAACACAGGTCAATTTGAAAGAACCTTAATAATTGCTGAAGACGATTCTCATGTAAGTTATCTGGAAGGTTGTACAGCTCCAAGACGTGATGAAAATCAGCTCCATGCTGCTGTAGTTGAAATAATTGCACACGAAAATGCTAATGTAAAATATTCAACAGTTCAAAACTGGTATCCAGGAGATAAAAACGGAAAGGGCGGAATTTATAATTTTGTAACAAAACGTGGAATGTGCAAAGGAAATAATTCTAAAATTTCGTGGACTCAGGTTGAAACCGGTTCTGCAATTACTTGGAAATACCCTAGTTGCATTCTTATGGGAGATAATTCAATTGGTGAATTTTATTCAGTTGCTGTTACTAATAATCATCAGCAGGCAGATACCGGCACAAAAATGATTCACATTGGCAAAAACACAAAAAGCACAATTGTATCTAAAGGAATTTCAGCAGGATTCAGTAATAATAGCTATCGCGGCTTGGTTAAAGTTTTGAAAAAAGCCGAAAATGCAAGAAATTATTCACAATGCGATTCGTTGCTTTTGGGCGATAAATGTGGTGCTCACACATTTCCATATATCGAAGTGGACAATAAATCGGCTATAGTTGAACACGAGGCTACTACATCAAAAATTGGTGAAGACCAGATTTTTTATTGCAACCAACGCGGAATTTCAACCGAAGATGCTATTGGACTGATAGTTAACGGCTATGCAAAAGAAGTAATTAATCAGTTACCAATGGAATTTGCAGTTGAAGCACAAAAATTATTGCAGATTAGTTTGGAAGGAAGTGTAGGATAAGAATAGGTTTTAAATGGTTAAATTGTTAAATTGTTTTTTTTGGACGGGTTCATCTATAACTAAATAAAAAATACTTATAACTGATTTTCACTAATTCAAAATTTAAAATGTGTCAAATTAACTATTAAGAAATAATGTCGCCTTGCAAAACATTTGTACACTTGAATTGAGGGGCATTATTACCGGGATGTTTCTGTAGTTATGAGCAAACGAACATGGTGGAAATTTACAAAAGAAGAAGTCTTAAACTGCTTGAATAGAATAAGTTAGAGCATAGGGGTTTCATTAGAATAATTCTTTTTCAAATACTAACACATCCAGATACTTATTAAACTTGTAGCCAACATTTTTGAAATTTCCACAAAGTTCATAATTAAGTTTTTTAAACAATTTTATACTATTTGTATTTTCTGCGGTAATATAAGCCATTAAAATTTTAATCCCAACATCTTTTGCTATTTTTTCTAAAAGTGAAACAGCTTTAAAGCCAATTCCATTTCCTGAGAATTTATTATGTAAATAAATAGTAACTTCAGCTGTACTATCATAAGCTTGTTTTTTTCTGAATTGCGATAAATAACAATATCCACAAACTATATCATTAGCTTTTATCAAGTAAGATTTATATTTGTCGTGATTAATTAAAACAGAGCTTTTTAACTCATCAATAGTTATCGAATTAATATTAAAAGTATTAGTAGTATTGAGAATATAATAATCATATATTTCTTTAATTGCCTCAAAGTCATTTTCTTTAATATCAACAAGTTTTATATTCATCACTAAAAATGATTAATTTAATTTTTTCAGAAATCAACTTAACCAAGCTTTTGCTGCCGACGAAGCATGAAGATTTCCTTTGGTCATATAATTTTCGTGATTAATTGCGATTTTATCTAATCTATAATGATAATTTAACATTATTCCGGCAGATTGTTTCATTCCACGTTTTGAAATATCAGCCAACCAATGAATATGTTCAATTTTAGCCCCATTTGATAAGTGAAAATTTGCAACAGGGTCTAAGGCTCTATTTGGGTCATCGTTGCGTTTAACATTAAAAAGATAGTGTGCACATAAACGCATCAACGGAAATTTAATTTTATCGGCAATATTACTATCATCATACCAGTTTTCGAAATTTAAAATTTCAAGCAATCCTTCGCTAGCATTTTTGTTTTTTGATATTTTTATAATATTTTTTTCCTCATCTGATTTAAAAAAACAATTACCGTTATTTTTTATATAATTTCCTAACCAATTTCTAAACATCGGCACTGGTGAAAGAGTTGCAAAAGTTTTAATATTTTCGAATTGAGCTGTTAACTTTTTAACAACACGCTTAATCAGAAAATTGCCAAAACTAATCCCTTCTAAGCCCTTTTGAGTACTCGAAATTGAATAAAAAATAGCAGTATCGGCTTCGTAAGGATTTCCGGGTTTAACATTAACATCAATAAGTTTTTGAATATTATCCGACATTCCTTTTACAAGTGCAACTTCAACAAAAATCAAAGGGTCGTTACACATTCGGTTATGAAAAAATGCAAACACCCGATGGTCTGTAAATAGTCTGTGTTTAAGTTCCTTCCACGAATTAATTTCGTGAACTGCCTCATATTCCATAAGTTTTTCGAGCATTGATGCCGGAGATTCCCATGTAACTTCTTTTAAATCGAGTAAATTTACATCAAAATAGGTTACTAAAAGCATTTTAATATCATCACTTAATTTTTTTAAACGTGGAGCCGATTTTATCATTGTTAATAAATCGCATCTCATATCTTTCAGAAATATAAAACCATTTGGTAAAGTAATAAGTTGACGTAAAAACAAAACTCTGGGAGGAATTAGAGCATCGCGAAGCAAAAGCTCCGATTTAATTTTTTCTTCATCATTTTTTGCTGCTTGCAGGTTATGAATTTTTTCATCAAGTGATAAAATATCTACATCAAACTCGTGAGCAAGTATTTTAAGAAATTTTTCTTTTCCGCTTTTATTCAGGTTAATATAAATCATGGCAAGATGAACAACTTTTGTCCTTCGTGAAATTTCGCCTCCTTCCTCCTTAATACAATCGTCAATAAGCTGAATTACAATTAGTTTTTCTTCATCAGAAATATCAGGGCTAATTACCGGAAATGCATTTGATGATTCTTGCCAAACCTTAATAATATTATTAATAGTTCGGCGGCTTATTCCTGTAATTGCAGGGTCAATATCAAGGTTAAAATTTTTTTTATCAGAACTTTCCATAATTATATATATATTGGTTTATTAAAACGTAATAAAG
>MENC01000300.1:4063-8991 GCA_001768155.1 Bacteroidetes bacterium GWA2_30_7 | reverse complement strand
TCGTGGCGGTAAGCTAAAATTTTATTATTCTCCGAAAGCTTTATATATGAATTGGTTATGGAGTTTGGTTTATTATCATCTAAATGTTTTAATATTTCTGTATTTAAAATTTGTATTCCACTGAATGCAAGTTGAGTAAATGAATCGGCATTAGGTTTTGAAAGAATTTGTTTGTTTTCATTAATATTTTGCCAACCGCACATTTCATTTTTGCTGTCAAACAGAAAATACCTCGAAGTGGTTCGGGATTTTACAGCAAGTGTTGCAAGAGAGTTATTTTCGATGTGAAATATTTGCATTTTTTTAAAGTCAATTCCCGATAACACATCAACATTGTGAACGAGAAAAGTATTTTCTCCTTCGAAAAACCATGCGGCTTTTTTAATTCCACCTCCAGTGTCAAGAAGTAAAGAAGTCTCGTCAGAAATTTCAATATGGATATTAAAATTGTTTTTCTTTTTTACAAAGTCAACTATCTGCTCTGCAAAATGATGAACATTTATAATTATTTCATTTACACCAAATTTTTTAAGATTTTCAACAACGATTTCTAGTTGTGGTTTTCCGCCAACCTCAACCAATGCTTTTGGTTTGTTTTTAGTTAAGTGTTGAAGTCGGGTTCCGAGTCCGCCTGCTAATATTAATGCTTTCATCTTTATATTTCTTAATTTAACCCTTTCAGGGTTATGTTGTACTTCATTTTATCTCCGAATTTCTTTCGGGGTTATTCAAATTTAAGCCCTTTGGGCTTGCTTTTTCTTGGTTAATTTATTAAAATTTTGTAATAATTATTGCTTTATTTGTTTTTAAACCTTTTACGGTTACTTATTCTTAGTTTTGTTACACAAATTTCATTTGGGGTTATTCATTTTTAAGCCTTTTGTGACTTACTATTTCATGTTCTCTTATTCATTTACTAAATACTATTTTGTTATTTTTAAAAAATAATAATGTTTTTGCATACAGTTTAATTAAGAATTATTTCATTTGGAATACTCTTAAAATCCTAAAAGGATTTAATATGAATAACCCCTTATGAAATATGGGGTTAGAATGAATACTATGCTTTGAACAACCGCAAAGTGGTTGAATAACATTACAATAAGTATTTTTCATCAAACTCTATACAATGCTCGTTTAATAATTCAATAAATTCTTCTCGAAATGTTTTTTTATGGTGGTGAATTTCTTGATTTTTAACATATTCAATTAACTTGTCTTTATCTTTAAAAGCATAAGTGAAAGCTCCATAACCATTTTGCCAACCCGAGAAATCAGAAAATAAATTATTATTTTTAATATATTCAGAACCAGCTAATTTAATGTCTTTTACTAAAGATGCAAGTGATATGCTTGGATGTAAATGTGTAATAATGTGTATATGGTCTTCTATTCCACCTATCTGGTAAAGATGACAATTTTTGTTTTTCAAAATTCCCCAAGTGTATTTGAATAATTCTTTTCGTTTATCAGCTTTCAGAGTACGCTCTCGTTCTTTAGTGCTGAATACAATTTGATACATAATTTGGGTATATGTGCTCATAATATTAATTTTTTTTTCAACCCCATTTGGGGTTAAGTTGTACTTCGTTTGTTCCCCGAATTTCATTCGGGGTTATTCAAATTTAAGCCCTTTGGGCTTGCTCGTTCTATATTTTTGCATAATTTTTATCATCCATTTCTATCATTTGGAGAATGTTCTTTTTTGCATTTTTTACTGCATGTTCTAATCTTGATTCTGGTGATGTTTTCATTTTTTATATTCAATTTTTTTACAATCTTATAATTATATTTTCACATAAAATAAACAGCTGTAATTACTTACATTATCTTCTTATTATGTTCAATATTACTAACAAAGTTAGCTAAATAACCTTTATTCTGACAGGCAACTTGTTTATACGCATTTACGTAAAGTAAAAAATTAATTTGTTCAATTATTGAAACATTTTGTTCCGTCAATTCAACAAATGTGTCTTTATATTTTCTATGTTTTTGCGATTCAGAATGTAAAAATATTTTACTGCTTAGAGGAATTCCTACCATCGCAATTTCCTTAATGTCAGGATTAAAATACTCATTAATTTTTTCTCTTTTAGATATTGATGGTCTGTCTGGTAGAATAAAAAAATGGTTGCATTTTATTAAATAAATAACGCAATTAACACCCCCCATTGACTTAAAAACATTTTCAACAAATTCAGAGTAATAAATAGCATTAATATACTTTGTTTGTTCGACACTTGACTTTAAATCCTCAATTTCCTTTTTCAATTTTGGATCTGCATTAGGTAAAATTTGATTAAATAAAAAATTAGTTATGGCATTATCAGATTCCTTTTTTTTAATTGGGTTTCTGATTTCACCAGCTATTCCATATTTTGTAAGTTCTATTAATGCCTTTTTTATATTAGATAATTCATTTTGGGGATTTGAAACTTGCTTATTAACAATTTCAAAATTTTTAGAAAAAAAATCTTCATAATTATCCTTCAAATCTTTTTCCAGAGATAAATGGTCAATTTGCTTGTTCACTACTCGTGAATTTGATTCGTCTTCACTAAATACACGTTTTGTTGATTTACTTTCAAATTGATTTTTCAAAAGTTTATCATATAAATAGATTTTCCCTTCTTCATAATTAAAGAAATTCTTTATTTGACATTGAGAAACATAATGATGGTTTATTGGAATACTCATTTTATTTCCCCTCCACAATTTCAATTTCCTCCTTAGTCAACTCATAAATCTCATAAACCTTCTTGTTTATGCTATCTTCGCAATGTTCAATATGTTGCTTGAATTGTTCAATTTTGCTTTGCAATTTTATGGTTTGAATTTCTTCATTTAGTTGCAAAAGTTTGTCAACAAATTTTATAATTTCTAACTGTTTTTGTTCTGATGAATATAACATTGGAAGTTTTGCAACATTTGATTTTTTTACTTCTGCCAAAGCCTCCCCTTTTTCTGGATTTATCGTTTGATAATACCAATTCATTAATTTTGAATTGATTATTCCTAAAAAATATTTGCATTGTCTTGAAAATTCATCTTTTGGAACTAAAACGTGCATATTGTTCAAACATAAAAATTGTTTTGTGTCCAAAGTTCCAATTAAACTATCACCTGTTTGACGCATAAAAATCTTAATTTCTGCATCAAAATTTGCTGATAATCTTGGTTCTGCCAACCATTCTCCAAATTTCAAATATCTTTCTTTTAATGGAATAGTCGAATATTGATGAATGTCTGAACCCCGAAGATATTTTCTATATAAATCATTTTCAGGTTTATCGCTGTCAAAAACACGGTTATCAACATCAGCTCTTGTTTGTTTTGGCTTTCCTTTTCCAACCTGATAAGGTTTTATTCCAACATTTATTGAAAAATATTCTTCTAACGGCTTTGTATTTTTAAGAATTTTATTGAAAAGTATTTTATCTGTTTCACTCAAAAAAATATTTATAGCATTTCCATTTTCAGTAATCCATTCTTTTTGTTTATGTTTAATATTAATATGATTATCAAGCAATAGAGACTTATCTTTTTCAACCACAACGATATTAATCTGATTATTTTTATTTTGATTTTTTGTTAATAAAACTATTTCAGTATCTACTGTGGCTTGCTCAAATACAGGTTTTTTGAAATGCACAATTTCATCAACAATTGTATTTTCAAAAACAAATTTTCTAATATTTTTTTGAAGTAAATTTGTAAGCCAGGGATTTGGAATAATCATACCTAATTTACTTCCGGTTTTTAACAATCCCTTTATTGATTTCTCAAGAAAAATAAGATAACTATCAAGTTGATAATTTTGAAAATGATATTTCGATAATATGTATTTTTTTTCGTCTTCGTTAAAGTTTGCTCCATACGGAGGATTTCCAATAACCACATCAAACCCGCCTAATTTTCCATAGTAAGTAATTGGCTCTGAAACAATATTTATTATTTCTTCCAATTCGGTGGCATATTCCATTGCTTTTTTTGCATGTTCTTTGGCTTTTTTTGCTAATGCTTTTAAATCATCTGTTTCGTTGTTTTCGATGAGTCTGTTAAAAACTTCGGGAAATGCTTTTTGCCAATTGAAAGGTTTAATTTTTTTTTCTTCGCCAAAATCAAGCTGGCTATCGTATATGTCGGTATCTATCAGGCTGTTTCCGCTTTTTATGTTGTTCTCAAGAGTTGGTAAAACCCGTTCTTTAAATAATCGCAACTGATTTTCGATTGAAAAAGTTGTTTCTCCTTCCAGGCATTTTAGCAACAAGCTAAGTTTAGTTACTTCCACCGCATTTACGTCAATATCAACTCCATAAATATTGTTTAGTAAAATTCGCTTTTTTTCACTTGTGCATAATCTGCCGCTTGGTGTAAGTAAATCAGTTTTTGTTCCTTTGCTAGGTTTGTTGTTTTTGCTGTAATAATTTGTATGCCAATTAAGTAAATATTGATAAGCTCCAATTAAAAAACTTCCGCTTCCACAAGCAGGGTCAACAATTTTAATTTTGCTGACTTCTTTTGGAGTTAACCCCACCCCTGCCCTCCCCGAAGGAGAGGGTGAGTTCTCAATAAGTTTTCCAACTGTATTTTTTACAATGTAGTCAACAATGTATTGTGGTGTGTAATAGACTCCTCCGGCTTTACGAACTTCGGGTTTTTCTTCAATTTTTGCTCGGTGAGCTTTGTCAATTGTAATTGTTTTTCCCAAAAATTGTTCGTAGGCACTTCCTAATATTTCAACCGAAATAATTGAAAATTCATAAGGGCTTATTGGTGGATATAAATCGTTGATAATGTTTTTAATAATCTTATTATCAACTTTTATATTTCTGCTTATTTTATCTTTTTCAAGGTCGAATAAGCCGGAATTAAATTTTTCGTCGGCATCTTGAAACAATCTAAATAAATTTTGGTAACAATCG
>MENC01000300.1:260-4051 GCA_001768155.1 Bacteroidetes bacterium GWA2_30_7 | reverse complement strand
TTTCTTCGTCGTCGAGGTTTTTGTTGTTCCAGCTAATTGATGTTGCCAAATTTGTACGCCAGTTATCGAGCGATTTTAAAAAATCTTTGTCAACTGTTTCTGTTCCTTTTTTACTTGCAATTCCTATTGAATACTTATCGAATTTTCCTTTTAAAACGGCTTCTTTTGAAAATGTATCCCAAAAAAAATCAAACTTTGAAATGTAATCTCTAAATGTAAAATACTCTATTCGGGCAACTGTGGCTTTATCGGTTTTATTAGGTTTTCTGGTACAATTGTAAACTGCAAATTCCTCAAAATCTGTAACTATGCTTACTGAAAGTTGTGCATTCCAACCATAATGACGAACTTGAAAAGCGGGTTGTATTTCGTCTTTAATATTTACGCAGGGCTTTTTAGCTTCAACAAAAAATAATCGTTTTTCGTCAGAAATCCGAAATGAATAATCGGGAGCTTTTGTAGAACCGCCAATTTTAATTTTATCTTCGTGTACAACTTCTCTATAAGATTCAGCATAACCATTTTCGTTGTCAATATCCCATCCTAATGCTTTGAAAAACGGGTCAATAAAGTCTCTTCGTGTTAAGGTTTCGTTATAATCTGAATTTTTGTACGAATCGTATTGTTGTTCAAATCGTTCAACAAGTTCCGAAATTTTCTGATATGCAATTTCTTTGGTTGTCATTTTTTTTGCTTAAAACGTATAATTTCAAAGGTAAATAATTAATAGTTATGTAAAAAAAATTAACCATTTCATAAGTTTTTTTAGAGAGGATTTAAAAGATTTATATTTTTTTAAATTTAATAGCCTGTTAACCATGCTAATATTGTCAAAACTTCAGACTTTAAACTTCGTCTAAAAAGGTTTGCAAACTATACAAATTTGTTAAGAACCAGTATAATATTACAATTTTACTCTAATTTCAGAAGACATTTCAATAGTTTTTTTATAAACAGCATTTACTCCACAATATTTATCTTCTGAAAGTGAAATAGCCTTCTGAATTTTATCAAGTGGTAGATTTTTGCCTTTAAATTCGTAAATAACATGCATTTTATTATAGTGCCTTGGAAATTCATCAGTTAGCTCACCTTCGACTGATACATTAAAATCATCGAACTGAACCTGCATTTTTCCAAGAATTGAAACTACATCCATTGCAGTACATCCAGCTAAAGCTAATAACATAAATGGTTTTGGAGTTGGACCTTTATTTTCGCCCCCGTGTTCTGGTTTTGCGTCAATTAAAATTTTATGCCCATCAATATCGCCCTCAAAAGACATATTTTTTAGCCAATTTGCACTAACAGTATGTTTCATTTTCTTAAATTTTATTTACAAATATAAAAAAGATTTGAAGATTTTTGAATATCAAAATTTGATGATTATAAGTGAGTGAAATAAATTTTGTGGAAAATTTTTCAATGCAATAATCATAAACTCAGTGCATCTCAATTTGGCATATCATAATTAGTGTCCATCCATAAAGTTGTGAAATGCAAAATCCAATAGAACACTGATGGCACAGATTAAACTGATTTACACTGATTTGTTAATTTTTCTTATCTGTGTGTTAATATTCGTAAAATCCGTTTTATCCGTGTTCTATTATGAGTTTATGGATGCACACTAATTAGACATTTTTTCATATTTTCGCCTAATTATTTAAAATGGGCAAAATGGAATACAATTTCACCGAAATAGAGAAGAAGTGGCAAAAATTCTGGAGCGAAAACAAGACTTTCAAAACAGATATTAATCACTCAAAACCAAAATTTTACGTACTCGATATGTTCCCATATCCTTCAGGTGCGGGACTACATGTTGGACATCCGCTTGGATATATTGCATCTGATATTTACACACGTTATATGCGACTTTGCGGATATAATGTCCTTCACCCGATGGGTTACGATGCATTTGGATTACCTGCCGAGCAATATGCAATACAAACAGGTCAGCATCCAGCAATTACAACCGATAAAAACATAAAACGCTACCGTGAGCAATTAGATAAAATTGGATTTTCATACGACTGGGAACGACAAGTAAAAACCTGCGACCCCGACTATTATAAATGGACTCAATGGGCTTTTATTCAAATGTTTAAACATTGGTACAACAATAAATCAAATAAAGCCGAATCTATCGAAAACTTAATAAAAGAATTTGAAATAAACGGGAATAAAAATATAAATGCAGCTTGTAGCGAAACTCCATTGTTTTCGGCTAATGACTGGAAAAACAAAACAGAAAAAGAACAACAAGAGATTTTATTAAACTACCGCCTTGCATATCTTGCAGATACAATGGTTAACTGGTGTCCTGCATTAGGAACAGTTTTAGCAAATGACGAAGTAAAAGAAGGCTTTTCTGTTCGTGGAGGACATCCTGTTGAACAGAAAAAAATGCGTCAGTGGCTTTTAAGAATTTCTGCTTATGCCGAAAGACTTTTAAACGGACTTGATAATCTCAAGTGGTCTGATTCGCTTAAAGAAATGCAAAGGAATTGGATTGGAAAATCGGAAGGGGCTGAGATTCAATTTCACCTATCCCCAGCCCTTTCCAAAGGAAAGGGAGAAAGACTGCCATTTGGAAAGGGAGAAAGACCGCCATATTACACTACAGATAGTTATGGATGGGCTTCGTTGAAAGACAATATTATTGAGAATCGAAAAAATCCAACTGAGGCAGAAGCAATTCTTTGGAAAGAGTTAAAAGGAAAAAAAATAGATTATAAAATCAGAAGACAACATGCAATTGGCAGATTTATAGTTGATTTTGTATGCCTTTCAAATCAAACAATTATAGAAGTTGATGGAAAGTACCACATTGAGCAAAAAGAAAAAGACGATGAACGCACAAAAATATTAAATGATTTAGGCTTTACTGTAATTCGATTTACCAACGAAGAAGTAATATCCAATGTAGCAAATGTAGTTTCAAAAATAAAGATTTCTTTAGATGATAAAACCACAAAATTAGCAGACAGCAAAGTCCTCCCCGCAGGGGAGGATTTAGGAAGGAATTTGGTTTCAAAAACCACTACACTTGCAGGTAGCAAAGTCCTCCCCACAGGGGAGGATTTAGGAGGGGTCTTTACCATTTTTACCACCCGCCCCGACACAATTTTCGGTTGCACTTTTATGGTTCTTGCTCCAGAAAGTGATTTGGTTGAGCAAGTTACAACTCCTGAATACAAATCGGCAATTGAAAATTATATAAACGAAACAAAAAAACGTACCGAGCGTGAACGAATGGCTGAGGTTAAAAAAGTAACTGGACAGTTTACAGGAGCTTTTGCAATAAATCCATTTACAAATCAGGAAATTCCGATTTATATAAGCGACTATGTACTTGCTGGTTACGGAACAGGTGCAATTATGGCTGTTCCGGGACACGATAGCCGTGATTTTAAATTTGCAAAACATTTCGGTTTACCAATAATTCAGGTTGTTACAAAAGAAGGCGAACAGCCTTCTGACCCACAAACTTGGGAAGATTCTTACGATTCTAAAGATGGAATTTTGATTAATTCCGGCTTTCTTAACGGAATGACTGTTAAAAATGCTATCAGCCATATTTTAAATGAAATAGACGAAAACGAACTTGGAAAAAGCAAAATAAATTATCGCCTTCGTGATGCAATTTTCAGCCGCCAACGATATTGGGGTGAGCCATTTCCGGTTTATTACAAAAATGAAATGCCTTACGTTTTCGATGAAAAAGATTTGCCGTTGGAGTTACCCGAAGTTGACAAATTTCTTCCAACCGAAGATGGACAACCACC
>MENC01000300.1:0-241 GCA_001768155.1 Bacteroidetes bacterium GWA2_30_7 | reverse complement strand
TGGAATACAAAAGACGGGAACCAAATTGAGTTAAGTACAATGCCCGGTTTTGCAGGTTCATCAGCTTATTATTTGCGATACATGGACAACAAAAATCCAAATGAGTTAGTATCGAAAGAGGCAAATAACTACTGGCAGGATGTGGATTTGTATATTGGTGGAACAGAGCACGCTACGGGACATTTAATATATTCTCGATTCTGGAATAAATTCCTTTTCGACTTGGGATTTGTTTGCAAAG
>MENC01000299.1:733-14620 GCA_001768155.1 Bacteroidetes bacterium GWA2_30_7 | reverse complement strand
ACTGAAATATAATTTGTTAAATCAACTTCTTTATCAAAAATTGCAATTACCTTATTAAACATCATTTGTCCTGTTCCCCAAAGAGAATTTGCAATCTTTTCGGCATGTCCGGGAAATTTTTTATTTATACTTATTAAAGTTAAATTATGTGCAACACCAGCCGGGGGAAGATTCATTTCAACAATTTCGGGCAACATTGTCATTCTCAGTGGCAATAAAAATATTCTTTCGGTAGCTTTTGCAATCCATTCATCTTCCTGCGGCGGAATTCCAACAATTGTAGTCGGATAAACCGCATCTTTACGGTGTGTTATGCAAGTTATATGAAATTTTGGATAATAATCTTCCAATGAATAATATCCGGTGTGGTCGCCAAACGGACCTTCATAAAATAATTCTTCGTTTGTATCAACATAACCTTCGAGTACAATATCTGCATCGTTTGGAACAAACAAATCGTTAGTTAAACATTTTACAAGTTCAACTCCTTTTCCTCTGAGCAATCCTGCTAAAATATATTCATCAATATTTTCGGGAAGCGGAGCTGTGGCACAATATGTATATGCAGGGTCGCCTCCAAGCACAACCGTTACGGGCATTTTTTTAATTCCGGCTTCTTTATATTCATTGTAATGATTTGCTCCGGTTTTGTGCATGTGCCAGTGCATAGCAGTTGTTTGATTATCTATCACCTGCATTCGATACATACCTACATTGCGTTTTTCCGATTTCAAAGATTGTGTATGAACAAGTGGAAAAGTTATAAATTTTCCACCATCGTGAGCCCAGCATTTCAATATAGGAAAAATGCTTAAATCAGGACTTTTAATCACAACTTCCTGACATTTTCCTTTTCCTTTTATTTCTTTTGGCATTAATGCTCCGAGCTCATTTAACTGAGGCAGAACCTTCATTTTATCTAAAAACGATGCAGGTTTCTTTTTTAATAAACCTGCATATTTATCTAACAATTCAGAAAAACTGTCAAGATTTTTTAAGCCTAAAGCAAGCGAAATTCGCTTTTCAGAACCGAGAGAATTAATTAATAAAGGAAATTTGCTTCCGTTATTTGTAAAAAGCAGAGCTTTGTTTTGAGTTTTTGATTTTGAAACTCTATCGGTAATTTCTGCAATTTGTAATTCGGGATTAACGAATTTATCTATTGAAATTAGCTCGCTGTTGGCTTTTAAAATTTCGATAAAATCGGCGAAGGATTTATATGACATTTTTAAATTTCATTAATTTGTGCACTAAACTGCACAAATTTACCCGAATTTATGCAGTTATGTGCTTGGATTTAAAAAAATACAAATATTTTACTTGGTTTTATGCAATCTGTTTACTCATTTATTTGAACCATTCTTTTGTTCTTTTATCTAGCTCTTCATAAGAAATCACATTTCCATTTATTGAATGATTAAAGCCTTTTTCTATCTTATCAATTAATATTAATTGGTCAATTAAATCATCAATTGAAAATTTATCAGGAAATCTGGTTATTGTATCAATAACTGTTATTTTTGTTAACATATTATTTGTCTTTATACAAATATACGATTTTTCTAAATAGCTTTCAACAACAAATTTTTAAAGAATTAAGCTCCAGATAATTCGAAAAATTACCCTAATTTATAAATTAGGTAAATGATTTAAGAAAAACCTCTAAACTAAATTAGTATTTAGCTGTAAATTTATTTTAAGAATGTCTTAAACGACAATTTATCTGAAATAATTTCGTTAATTCTCGAAATATCAATTCTTTCCTGTTTCATTGTATCTCGGTATCGAATTGTTACAGTATTATCATTTAAAGTATCGTGGTCGATAGTTATGCAAAATGGTGTTCCAATTGCATCCTGCCGACGATAACGTTTTCCTATAGAATCTTTTTCGTCGTACTGGCAATTGAAATCATATTTAAGGTCGCTGAAAACTTTATGACCAAGTTCGTCTAATCCATCTTTATTTATTAATGGAAGAATAGCAAGTTTAACAGGAGCAAGCATTGGCGGAATTTTCAAAACAACTCTTTCCGTTCCATCTTCAAGTTTTTCTTCGTTATAGGCATAACCCAAAATTGAAAAGAAAGTACGGTCAACTCCTATTGAAGTTTCTACAACGTAAGGTACATAACTTTCGTTAAGTTCGGGGTCGAAATATTGTATTTTTTTACCTGAAAATTTTTGATGCGATGATAGGTCAAAATCTGTACGTGAATGAATACCTTCAATTTCTTTAAATCCAAATGGAAATTCAAACTCTATATCAACTGCTGCATTTGCATAATGTGCAAGTTTATCGTGAACGTGAAATTTATATTTTTCGCGAGGTATTCCAAGCGAAAGATGCCAGTTAAGTCGTTGTTCTTTCCAGTATTCAAACCATTTTAGTTCTTCGCCGGGGCGAACAAAAAACTGCATTTCCATTTGCTCAAATTCTTTCATGCGGAAAAGAAACTGACGAGCAACTATCTCATTACGAAATGCTTTTCCGATTTGGGCAATTCCAAAAGGAATTTTCATTCGCCCAGTTTTTTGTACGTTGAGGTAGTTTACAAATATTCCCTGAGCAGTTTCGGGACGAAGATATATTGTACTTGCTTCTTCGCTTAACGAACCCATTTGTGTAGAGAACATGAGGTTAAACTGACGAACTTCTGTCCAATTGCGAGTTCCCGAAATCGGGCAAACAATTTCGCAATCGACAATAAGTTGTTTCAGGTCGGTTAAATCGTTATTTGTTAATGCTTTAACGAAACGTTCTTTTATTGAATCGTGTTTAGTTTTATATTCAACAACACGAGGATTTGTTGATATAAACATTTCACGGTTGAATGTTTCGCCAAAACGTTTTGCAGCTTTTTCAACTTCTTTTTCGATTTTATCTTCAATCTTAGTAAGAAATTCTTCCATCAGAACATCGGCACGGTAGCGTTTTTTGGAATCTTTATTATCAATCATTGGGTCGTTAAAGGCATCAATGTGACCGGAAGCCTTCCATGTAGTTGGGTGCATAAATATTGCAGAATCAATACCTACAATGTTTTCGTGCATATAAACCATTGATTTCCACCAATATTGCTTTATGTTGTTTTTTAATTCAACGCCATTTTGAGCATAATCGTAAACTGCACTAAGTCCGTCGTAAATTTCACTTGATTGGAAAACGAAACCATATTCTTTTGAATGAGCTATAATCTTTTTGAAAAATTCTTCCTGAGTCATAAAAATTAAAATTTTGGTAAAAATAGTTTTTATAAGTTAAATTTCAAATCAAAGGTCAGTGCTTAAAATTGCCACTGATTCACAGATTGTTTTTTTGTAACTACTCAGTAGCTAATTTATCAATAAAATAGCCACAGATTATTCACAGATTTATTATTTTTATGGAGTTCATGAGACTTCGTGTTCTCAGATTAAATATATGATAATTAAAACAATAGTCAAATAATAATTACACAGATTTAAACAACCTTCGGTTGTTTATTTTGTGAACTTAGCGAAGCTATCTCACGAATTCCTTTAAAAATAAGCAATTTATGAGTAAAATTTAAAAAAAACAATTAATTTTAATTTGTGAATCTGTGGCATTTATTTGTTTTTTAATATTTTAAATCTGCTGAGTAGTTGCAAAATTTAATAACATCATTTTTTCAGAATAAAAAATTATCGAACTGTTTCAAAATCTTTATCTTTACAAAAAAAGTCAATATGGCAACCATAAGCACAACCTACTGCGGAGATTTAAGAACCAAAGCAATTCATAATCTCTCTGGAACAGAATTAATTACAGATGCTCCAATTGATAATAACGGTAAAGGAGAATTTTTTTCACCAACCGACCTTGTTGCAACTGCACTTGGAAGTTGTATGTTAACAATAATGGGAATTGCAGCCCGAAAGTACAATTTTAATATTGATGGAACGACTGTAAAAACAACCAAAATAATGGGAATTAATCCTCGCAGAATAATTGAAATTATTTTGGAATTTAATTTTCCTAACCCATCTATATTTTCTGAAAAAGATAAAAAGATTATTGAAGTAAGTACACGTATATGTCCGGTCGCAAAAAGCATACATCCAGATATTAAGCAAACTGTTATGCTGAATTTTTAAAAAAAATTGAATAATGTGGTAATTCAATCAAATACGATTTGTTTTAAGTTTTCGCTTAAAAAGATATTTTATAAAAATAGTAGCTTTTAACTTTAAGAACTTATTAAATAAATTAGAATAAACAACATAATAAGGTTGCGAAAAATCTATTACATTTGCAAAAAAAAATTCAATGGAGCGTATATTAATAATAGGATGTGCAGGGCAAATAGGTTCTGAGTTAACTCTGGAATTACGAAAAATTTATGGAAATTCAAACGTAATTGCAACAGATATAAAACCGGCAGCTCCCGAAATAATGGAAGGTGGTCCGTTTGAAATTCTTGATGTATTAGACCCTCATAGATTGTTTGGAACTGTAGCACGTAATAAGGTTACACAGATTTATCACCTGGCAGCTATACTTTCTGGAAATGCAGAAAAAAAACCTATCGCTTCGTGGAATATAAACATGAATAGCTTGTTAAATGTTCTGGAACTAGCACGTGAAATGGAACTTAATAAGGTATTCTGGCCAAGTTCAATTGCAGTTTTTGGACCTACAACTCCAAGAGTTAATACTCCTCAATTTACTGTAATGGAGCCAAATACAGTTTATGGAATAAGCAAACTTGCCGGAGAAAGATGGTTAGAATATTACTACAGAAAATTTAATATTGATTGCCGAAGCATTAGATACCCAGGTTTAATAAGTTATAAAACCGAAGCCGGTGGCGGAACTACAGATTATGCTGTTGAAATTTTTTATGATGCTATCAGAAAAGGGTCGTATCATTGTTTTCTTGAAAAAAATACTTTTTTACCAATGATGTTTATGCCCGATGCAATTAGAGCTACAATTGATTTGATGGAGGCTAAATCAGACAAACTTACTGCAAGAGCAGGTTATAATTTATCAGGGATAAGTTTTAGTCCAAATGAATTATATCTGGAAATAATAAAGCATTTACCCGATTTTAAAATTTGTTATAATCCTGATTATCGTCAGGCAATTGCAAACTCTTGGCCCGTAAGCATTGATGATTCAGTTGCCAAAAAAGACTGGGGCTTTAAAGCCGAATACGACTTGCCGAAAATGACAGAAATTATGCTTAAAGAAATAAAAAAGAAAGCAAACTTATAATGTTTTATTTGGTCGTTGTCGAAACGACCTTTTTTTATTCTTTTCCCTCTGCAAAGGCTTTAAGATATGAAAATGCAGAAGTTAATTTTCCATTTTTTACTATGGTTGCTCTTTCTATAATTCCCTCTGTATCATTACCAAATAGTGATGGATAAACTCTTTCAACCAAAGTATTTCCAAATTCTACACTTGCATCGCGAGGCAATTCACCAGGAAGATTGTCAATTGTCATAACAGTAATGTTATTTTTTTCAAATGCTGAACCTTCTTCGCCGGTAACAGGATTGTATCCAAAAAATGGTTCTGCAATTGTAGAAGGGCGTAATGTTGAGGCAATAGGATGTTTAATATCACAACTAATATCTGCAATAAACTGAATTTTAATTTTACCCGATTTAAAATCATTTTCTGTAATAAATTCGGGCGATTTTGGGTCCCAATAGTGTGCAGCAATATAAATATCAGCATTTTCGGCAAAAGGTCTGAATGTGCTTTCGTATTCAGTAGGATTTGCAAAAAAATGCTTTATGTCAAAGGCATTTCCATTTTTATGACGTGTGTAAGTGTCTGCATCAATCTGACAAATAACAGGTTCGTTGAAGGTTTTAGAAATAAATTCATCGGGTTTTACATATTTCAGTTTTAATGGGGCTAATGTTTCCATTGCACCTTTTGCAACTCTTCCGCCACCGGTAATTAATATTTTAATATTTGGAAGTTTTACTTCTTCAACATGCTTTATCATTTCTTTAAAATCGAAACAATCTTTGGCTCTTTTAAGTTTGTACAAATTATTTCGTAAACCAAAACCAATCAGAGCATTGTAAGCCCCAACAATTCCTGCCCATTTACCAAAAGCAACAAGTCTTAATTTATTTTTATCGGTAAAATATTCGTGGTCTAAAAGAGTAATTTTCTTTTTAATAATTTCTTGCAGCAATTTTTGGTTATAAGGTTGTTTTTTGGCTGTGTGTGAGAAAAATATATAAGTTTTGTTTTCGAGCAAAGCATCAACAGCAACTTCTTTAACACCTATAAGAATATCACAATCAGATATATTATCTGATAAAGGAATATTTAATGAACTGTATTCTTTGTCGTTAAAGCAACGTAATTCGCTTTTTTGAGCAAAAACCTCGACATTCGGAAATTTATTTAATATTTCTTTTGCTTGATTAGGCGTAACAGCAACTCGCCTATCGGGCGGATTTTTGGTTTCTTTTAAGATACCGAATTTAATTTTATTTACCATGATAATAATTTAAGAATTGCAAAATTATAAAAATCGTTGTTTTAATTATACAAATATGTTTTAAATGTTGTAATTTTGCACTATTCAGGGGTTGAGTTGGTTTTGACAGCAAGACGAATCTGAATGTAAGCATGTCGGGCAACGTAACATTTCCCGTAAAACGAGGGTTACAAACAATCAAACGGCGATAACAATTTCGCACTTGCTGCTTAATCTACTAAGTAGATTTGCTTAATTCAGTCTCAAGGAGATTGAACAAGTTGTCTCTCCAAAGCTACTCCCTGTTGCGTTGGAAAAAGAGGCACTCGCAAATCGGGGATAGCTTGTGATGTGTTTCGGTTCACAGGCGAAAAAACAGAAACTAAGGTTCAGGTCGGCTGCAATTTGCCAGCTTGTTCACAAAAATCAATAAATTGCTACACATGTAGAAAGCATTGAGGTTTCTTGTTTGGACCGGGGTTCGACTCCCCGCAGCTCCACTGAAAGAAAATCCAAATTATTCAAAAGCCTTTAAAATTAAGTTTTTAGAGGTTTTTTTGTTTTTAATTATTTTGTATTAACAATCAGACAAATACTTTTGGAGATACTTTTGTTTTTAGTGTTTTGATGGCAAAATAAAACTTTTTCGAGTGGACTCGAATATTTTTATTAAAAAAAATACGCATTATTCAATAATTAACTTTTCTCTAAAAAGAGAAATATTATTAAAAATTTCAACAAAATAAATTCCACTTCCAAAGCCCTTGATATTAATATTTCCATTAATTGGTTTTCCTTCAAAAACAACCCTTGAATTAATGTCTGTAATTTTCACTTTATAATTCTTGTAAGGGGCTATTTGAATGTGAGTTGAAGCAGGATTTGGATAAATTGAAATTTCAAAATTGTTATTAATCAGTTCGCTAGAGGTAGTTATTGTTACATTCAATTTTTCAGTTGGAAAAACGCATGAGGCTGAATTTGTTTCCGTTACACTTACATTTCCGTTTTGCGAACCCCAGTTTACTGTTATTTGATTCGTACCCTGACCCGAAACTATTTGAACATCAGATGGAACTGACCAATTATATGTAGAACCACTTGTGTTTGAAACAGAATATGTAATATTATTTTGACTGGAATAAATTACCGACAAACCTGAAATTTTATTATAATTTATCAAACCGAAAAAACGTGCTGCCCAATATGTTGAATGAAAATCTTTATCAATTGAATATAAACCAGTTGAGCCACCCTGAAAAAGACATGAGCCGGGGTCAACTGCAACTGCGTGTCCCATATTGCTGATTTTGTATGTCATTACAACAGTGTCGTTTATAGAATTGTAATAAATTAATTGTTCGATGTCTGAAATTCCATTAAATGACGAATTTGTAATATCGGCTGTAGCATCAGAATTATGAATTGCAGTCCATTGTTCGGTAAGTTCTGTAATATTATTTGGACTTACTGTATAATCAAGTAAACCATGAAAGATTGCCATTTTAGGATAACTTCCTGTATATGTTGGGTTTTGACCCGTTATCAATGCTTTCCATTCAGTTGGTGTTTTATTTACAGTTCCGGACATTGCATAATAAGCAGTTGTTGCGTCTGTTCCCGATTTGTAAGGAGTTCCAGCCATAATTGCACCTCCTGCAAATATTTCGGGATAACAAGCTGCCATAACGCTCGTCATTGCTGCACCAGCCGATAACCCTGTTACAAATATTTTAGAACTATCAATTGTATAATTTGCCTTAACATAATCAATCATTTGTTTTATCGAAAAAGCCTCGCCGTTATCACGGGTTTGGTCGCCGTTAAGAAACCAATTGAAACAATAATTATAATTGTTGAGATATTGCTGTTCGGGATAAATAATTATGGAATTACACTCGTCTGCCAAATCGTTCCAGCCTGCATTTGTTACATAATCGCTGGCAGTTTGTGTACAACCGTGCATTGCAACCACAACAGATGCTTCAGCATTTAAGTTTGATGGAACATAAACATACATTTTTAGATTCCCGGGGTTTGAGCCAAAGCTTGTAATTTGCTGAATTTGAGAAAATACATTAAATGAAAATAATGTATATATGCTAATTAACAGATGTTTGTACATATTTTTACTTGATAATTTATCAAAAATACAAAATATTAATTTATCTTATAAAAAAGTTCTGTACATTTTAAAAGTTTATATCTTTATATAATTTTAAGAACATAAAAAGTAAAGCAACTTGTGATTAAGAATAATATATTTAAAAAAAATAAATCAAAAAAACATGAAAAAACTAATCTCAACACTGACTGTTTTATTTATTGTTTTTACAAATTCTGCACAAAATTGGCTACCACTTAATATAAATAAAACATATCATTATAATTGCGATACTACTAATACAGTTTTTAGTTTATGGATAGATTCTTTTTCGATAATTAATTCAGATACAACATACTATACAAATCGTTTTATTTTGCCATGTGATACTTGTAATATTGCAAATTATCCAAATTTGTATGCTACAAGATTTTTATTAAAGAATCAACCAGTATTTTTAAGACGAGAAATTGTAAAGAATAATTATCAATTAAAGTTATTAAGCCCAGATTCTATTGTTATTTCTTTAAATTTAAATGTTGGAAATAATTGGATTTTCAATTCAATTTTAAATAAATCTGCAACTGTTTATTATAAAGGTTTAGGACAGATACTCGGAATTGAAGATTCATTATACTGTTTTAAGATTGATAATTCTGATACTATAATTATTTCAAAAAATTATGGTATTGTTCAATATCCTTGCGATTCAGGTGGTTATTACAGATTAATTGGCATAGAAGGTACGGACACAGTTGGTTATCATATTCCAGATTATTACGAAATATATGATTTTCCTAATGGAGCTATATTTGAACTTCTAGATAGAGAAGGGTATCCAGAGTACTCTGATTATACTAGCAAAACTTTAAGAATAAATGAAAGAATAATAAATACAGATGGGTCATATAATTACAAAATTAGTGGATGTTCATTTTTAGAACATTATTCTTATCCACAAGATTATTACTATGAAACTGATTCTTTTGAATATGTTAGTAGTCCTAATTTTTTTTACTCTTATCACATTGAAAATTATCCTATTATAACGTTCAAATCATATCAAGATACTCTATATTCAAGTGACCAGAAGATTTATTACATTGTTAATATTTATTTAATTAATGGAATAACATATTTTGAACAACAACTGACACAATATTATAAGTTAAATGAAAGTTACTATTATCCAAATACATATCCTGATATTTTAGCTGATTATTATGAATATGATTCAATTCCACATGGAATTCTGATTATTGAAAAGTCTGGATTAATTTACAATAGCAAGTCGCGTTTTGAATATGACGCGGGAGTTACGACTAACTCAAATATAAATAACGACCCAAATGGCTTACAATGTAGCTGTTGTATAGTTTCAGCTGATAATATTTTTTCAAAATTAAATCCCAAAATTTATTATAACGAAGGCTATGTTTACATTAATGGAATAGAATCTGGAGTTATAGAATTGCTTAGTTCGATAGGTCAAATATTGCATGTGAATAACTTTAAAGGAGTTGAAAAAAATCAATCTTTTGTTTATGAACTCAATAAAGATTTATCATCAGGAATATATTTTATTAAAATATCTTCAAATAATAACTGTGAAACGATTAAGTTATTAATATCTGATTAATTAAAGTTTAAGTAGTCCTATTTATAACTTAATAACTATTTTTTCTTTAAAATTAAGCACCTATCTTTGTAATAAGATTTAAATTTAAAAATTCAGAATATGAAAAAAGCATTAACTATCGCAGCATTATTTATAATGTCAATTGTTGTTTTAAACAGTTGTTCAAAATACGAAGACGGACCAGGAATCAGCCTTCGTTCAAAAAAAGCCAGAATTGCAAATATCTGGAAAATTGATAAAATTATTGACCTTGATACAAATGAGGAAATAAATCAAGATGAGTTTTTTGGTTTTACTGACTCAACTTCAGGAATGACTTATACAGTTGATTTTAAAATCAAAATGGAAAAAGATGGTAAAATGCAAATAATTGCTTCTGCTATGGGGTTTGAACTGCCGGTTGCTTCCGGAACATGGGAGTTTGTTGGTGATACTGGAATTAAAACTTCTTTAGTGTATATAAATACTACTGAAACTGTAATTAATGAAGGCACTATTTTACGTCTGGCAAATAACGAACTTTGGATTAAAGATAAAGACAATTATCAAATGAATTTATCTTCTGATAAGTAGAATTGAAAAATATATTTAATTTTGAAGGCTATTCATCTTTTTGAATAGCCTTTCTTATTTTTATGAAAATATTACCGGCATTAATCATCTGTATGTTAATTGTTTCGGCTTGCAATAAGCTCGAAGACGGACCATTGTTTAGCATATATTCAAAAACAAAACGAATTAAAAGAAGCTGGAAAATTGAATCAGTACAAGATTTAAAGACAAATGAATATCATTACAAAGAATATGATGGATGGATTCTCACATTTGAAGGCGAAAGCAAGTATTCAAAAAAAATTGTTTATAATGGAAAAAACGTTTCAGAAACAGGTGTTTGGAAATTTGAAAACGATATATTATTTATGATTTATTACCCCAACGAATATACAATCGAAAAACAATACCAATTACTAAGATTAACACAAAAAGAACTTTGGGTAAAAGATGATATTGAAGAAATTCATTATATTGTTTATTAGGTGGTTGAAGAGTTGATAAGCTGAAGAGTTTAATAGTTTATGAGTTGATAAGTTTACGCTATGTGAAACCTATGTTTCTATGTGTCTATGCGATGCACTGAGCATAGTCGAAGTGTGGTAAAAGGTTTAATTATAATAAGTTTAAAAATTGCAAAAAGTAAAATTTCTCATAATCCGCTTTAGTTCAATCGGCGACATTGTTTTAACTACTCCCGTTATCAGAGGAATAAAACAACAAGTTGAAAATGCGGAAGTTCATTTTTTGACTAAAACATCGTATTCATCTGTATTACAGGCGAATCCATACATTGATAAAATTCACCTGTTTGATAATAATTTTGACGAATTAGTTGAAACTTTAAAAAACGAATACTTCGATTATATTATTGATTTACACCATAATTTAAGGTCGTATCGAATTAAAAAATCTTTAGGAATTTTAGCCATATCATTCGATAAATTAAATTTCAAAAAATGGCTTTATGTAAACTTTAAGATAAATAAACTACCAAATCAGCATATTGTTGACAGATATTTGCAAACCGTTAAATTATTTGACGTTGTTAATGATAATCTTGGATTAGATTATTTTATTCCTACTGAAGATGAAGTAAATATAAAAGATTTTTATCCAGAGATTGAAAATGATTTTGTAGTTTTAGTAGTAGGTGCAAAGCATTTTACAAAACAAATTCCTATAAATATAGCAGCAGAAATTTGTAAAAAGTTAAACACTAAAATTGTAATTCTTGGAGGCAAAGAAGATTCCGAAAAAGCCGAAAAAATAATACAACTTTCAGAAAAAAATGTTTTTAACTTATGCGGAAAATTAAACATAAATCAATCGGCATCAATAATTAAACAATCAAAACTTATAATAACGTCTGATACAGGATTAATGCACATTGCAGCTGCATTTAAAAAATATATAATTTCGGTTTGGGGAAATACAGTACCGGAATTTGGAATGTATCCTTATTTGGCAAAAGAATTATACGAAATTATTGAAGTTAAAAATCTTAAATGCCGTCCATGTTCCAAAATCGGTTTTAGTCAATGTCCCAAAAAACATTTTAAATGTATGAATAATATTGATGTTGATAGAATTGTATTGCTGTCTGATAAAATTAAAGTATAATTATTATATCAGTATTTGTTTTCGATAAAAAACTATGTATCATTTTGTTAAAAATTTTGTAAATTTGTATAAAAAAATATGCCTGAAATTTCGAAATTTTATGGATTAATAATTTTAATGAACTTTAAAGACCATTCACCACCTCATTTTCATGTTTGGTATGGTGATTTTAAAGCAATTGTTACAATAAAAGATGGAATTGTAAAAGGTGAAATGCCACAACGAGCATTAAAAATGATTTTTGAATGGTTGGAACTACACAAAGTTGAATTATTAGAAGATTGGGAATTAGCACAAAAGGGTGGAAAATTAAATAAAATTGAACCTTTAAATTAATTATCTATGTTTTTAGAAGTTATAAATGCAAAATACTTAAATGATTTTAAAATTTTCTTAGAATTTAATGATGGTGTTTCTAAGACAGTTGATTTAAAAAATGAATTAAATGGTGAAATATTTAATTCATTAAAAAATAAAAATTATTTTAAAAAATTTATAATTAAGTATAATACAATTGAATGGGAAAATGGGGCTGATTTTGCACCTGAATTTCTATATCAAATAGGGAAATAATCAAAAGTATATTTATTAGTAAATGATTGTATTCTGAATTTCTATATTCAAAATTCCCCATTTATAGGAGAGTAAGAAGGTTTAAAAATGAAAAAGTGCAAAAAAAAAATATAGAAATAATGTCCCCCGCCGGCTCTTACGAAGCTTTAATGGCTGCAATTCAGGCTGGTGCAGGCTCGGTTTATTTCGGTATCGAACAATTAAACATGCGTTCAAAATCAACAGTTAATTTCACAACTTCCGATTTAGAAAATATTGTAAAAATTACAAACGAACATAATGTAAAAACTTATCTTACAGTCAATACCGTACTTTATGACGATGATATTCCTGTGATGAGAAAAATTATAAATTCTGCCAAAGAAAACAATATAACAGCAATTATTGCATCAGATATTGCAGCAATAAATTATGCAAGAGAAATAGGAGTGGAAGTTCATATTTCAACACAATTAAATGTTAGTAATTACGAAGCAGTTAAGTATTTTTCAAAATATGCCGATGTTATAGTTTTAGCTCGTGAGTTAAATTTAAATCAGGTAAAATTTATTACCGATAGCATTGAAAGAGATAATCTTAAAGGACCTTCTGGAAATAAAATCCGTATTGAAATGTTTGTACATGGAGCCTTATGTATGGCTGTTTCCGGCAAATGTTATTTAAGCCTTCACGAACAAAATTTTTCTGCAAATCGTGGACAATGTCTGCAAACTTGTCGAAAAGCTTATACCGTAACCGAAAAAGAATCAGGTTATCAGCTTGAGGTTGATAATGAATATATTATGTCGCCAAAAGATTTAAAAACTATTCATTTTCTTAATAAAATTCTTGATGCCGGTGTTACTGTTCTTAAAATTGAAGGAAGAGCAAGAGCCCCTGAATATGTAAAAACAGTTACACAGTGCTATCACGAAGCAGTTGATG
>MENC01000299.1:0-724 GCA_001768155.1 Bacteroidetes bacterium GWA2_30_7 | reverse complement strand
GTTATTTTTTAGGAAAAAAACTTGGAGAATGGAGTCATAAATATGGTTCGCGTGCCACACACAAAAAAGTGTACATTGGAAAGTGTACAAATTATTTTTCAAACCTTAAAGTAGCTGAATTTTTGATGGAAACCGGCGACCTGAATATTAACGATGATGTGCTGATAATTGGACCTACAACAGGAGTTATTGAATTCAAAGTACCGGAAATTAGGGTCGATTTAAAGGCAGTTCCTACAACGTCAAAAGGACAACAGTTTTCGATTCCAATTGATGAATTTATAAGAAGAAACGATAAACTTTATAAGTTAGTAGAAGCTGTTGATGATTCAATTGATTAATCTAAAATATTGTAAAGAGCCTTAGTGCCTTAGTGTCTTTGCGATGCACTGAGCGAGTCGAAGTATGGCAAAAAAATAGTACAAGAATGAAACTTTTGAATGATTTTATAAATTTATTTTATCCAAACATTTGCCAGGCATGTGGAAATACTCTACTGTCGGGCGAAACAATTGTTTGTTTGCAATGCCGTTACGAATTACCAAAAACTCATTTTGTAACCGAAAAGGATAATTTTGTAGAACATATTTTTTGGGGAAGAGTTAATCTTGAACATGCAGCAGCATATTATTATTATTTTAAAGGAAGTAAATTTCAAAAGCTAATTCATAATTTGAAATATAAAGGAAGCAAAGAAGTTGGCTACGAATTAGGCAAAATGTTC
>MENC01000298.1:33192-33337 GCA_001768155.1 Bacteroidetes bacterium GWA2_30_7 | reverse complement strand
TTTTATTTTTGTATTTTTTGTATATCCAATTAAAGTATTTTTTCAGCAAAAACAAAGCTTTGCAATATTTGTATTTATGTGTTTAGCTCTTTGTTTACTGACCGAGAATATGTTTAACAGATATGAAGGACAGATTTTTATTTCT
>MENC01000298.1:29977-33149 GCA_001768155.1 Bacteroidetes bacterium GWA2_30_7 | reverse complement strand
TTATTGATTAGCCTAACTATCATCATCTTGATACATTTTAACAGCAGTTTCGGTATCGCCAATAAATTCTAAATTACCATTTTTTAGATATGCTACTCGTTGGCAATATTTTTGAATAACCGGCATTGCATGACTAACTAAAACAACTGTTTTTCCTTCAATCCAGCTTTTTTCAAATACTTTAATTGCTTTTTCCTGAAATTTAGTATCACCAACAGCAAAAATTTCGTCTAAAAACATAATTTCAGCACCGGCATTAACTGCAATTGAAAATGACAAACGAGCAACCATCCCTGTAGAAAAAAATTTAATTTTAGTATCAACAAAATCACTTAACTCTGCAAACTCAATAATTTTATCAAAAATTAAATCTATATCTTTAATTTTTAGTCCAAGTATAGAACCAGAAATATAGATATTTTCTCGTGCAGTTAGTTCATGGCTCATTCCAACTCCCAAATTCATAAGCATAGTTGAGCCATTTATATTAACATAGCCGGTATCGGTAGGGTAAACTCCTGCTAAAACTCTTGTTAAAGTTGATTTTCCAGAACCATTTCTACCAATAATACCCAAACATTCACCTTTCTTTACTTGAAAGTTCATCATTTTAAGTGCATGAATCTCTTTTGCACTTGGTGGGTTGAAAAGGTTAAATAAACGATTTTTTACTGTATTATAATTATCTTCAGTAATATAAAATGTTTTACTTATATTTCTTGCATTAATTGCTATATCGTTACTATTCTCTATGTCCATTAATAAAAAAAAAGTTATAATTTCTCAGCAGCTTTCGAGCCTAATTTATTTAATAAAAGTATGCCTATAAATAAGAAAAATATTGAATAGGCAAAGCTCCAAATAAATAAGCCCCATTCAGGCATTTGATTATACATTGTTACATTTTTTGCATTAATAATTATACCTGCAATTGGATTAACAAAATCTATTCCGGGCAGCGATTCTCTAAATCTTTCAAGTTTATATAAAATTGGTGAAAGCCAAAATCCAAGACCGACTAAAATTCCCCAAACTTGCTGAATATCTTTTGCTAAAATATATAAATTGCTTAGAATAAGGGAAAACCCTAATGATAAAATAATTAAATTTATTAAAATAGGAATAATTATAATAATATGCCATGTAAAATATGTTCCATGCTCAAATATCCCCATATATATTAAAAACATTATAAAGTTAAAAAATAAGCCTATTAAATTACTTGCTATAACTGAAAAATAAATTTCTAATTTATTCATATTAGTATATGAGTACAAATATTTTTTAGTTGCTAATAGTTGAATAGTTCCAGATGTACATTCAATGAAAAAATTCCAAAGAATTATACCAATAAAAAGAAATGAAACAAAGTTTGAAATATTAGATTTAATAATTATTTCGAAAGCTATATAAAAAATAAAAATTTCAGAAATTGGTTTTATTAAAGCCCAAACTAATCCAAGTAAATTCTCATAATAACGAAGTTTAAATTCAATTTTTGCCATTAGCCATAATCGTTCAAGTTTGTTTGATAGTCCTAGCCAATTTTGTAATATCCTAATAATCATGAGAGTACTTTGAAAATTTAATCAAATTTTAATTATTTATTTTTTGCAAATATAGTTTTATTAATGAAAATCATTGGTTTTCGTAATACTTTTAACTTTTTAAATCTTTCAATTATATATTGTGATAGCCGTATATTGATGAATTTAAAACTTTTAAGATTATAACGTAAAGTTGGATTATCAAATGAAATTCCCGCTCCATTTGTATTTATGATACTAGTTATTTCGGAAGAAAATTTCGCAAAAATATCGTGATGTTTTTCTGCTATAGTTCTATATAAATATAGCTGTTTTTCAATAGTAAATGCTCTTGCCATAGAATTTTTTCTAACTCTATAGTTCCAAAGTGGTTCTGGAAGTGCAACACCTTTATATCCATTTTTTACCATATTTATTACACTTTCATAATCTTCCATTCCATATAGCATTTTTGGGTCGTTAAGTCCTGATTTCAAAAAAGCTTCTGTTTTATAAATCAAGGCACTGCTATTTATCATATTATGAGCTAATAAATATGGAGGCTCAGTAGTAAATGTTGCCCAATATCCTTTGCCTTCGCCAAAATATTTTGCCCAACAACCAACAAAATGAACATTATTTTTATTTAACAAAACATTTATTGCTTTTTCGTAATATGACGGTTCAATAGTGTCGTCGGGGTCGAGAAAAGCTAAAAATTTACCATTAGCTACTTTTGCTCCATCATTACGAGCTAACGCTAATCCTTCATTCTTTTTATGGATTACTTGAATTTTATATTTTTTCTCAAGTTCGCTTATCTTTTCAATGCTATATTGTTCGTTAGTCCCATCGTTTACAAGAA
The DNA here is from genome assembly GCA_001768155.1 of Bacteroidetes bacterium GWA2_30_7. Classification (GTDB taxonomy): domain Bacteria; phylum Bacteroidota; class Bacteroidia; order Bacteroidales; family GWF2-33-38; genus GWA2-31-9. The sequence continues at coordinate 30,758 of MENC01000298.1, read as the reverse complement.
TTATTTCAAGATTTCTATATGTTGATTTTAAAATTGATTGTATAGTTTCTTCAACATAATTTCCCATATTGAAGTATGGAATAACAACTGACAGAAGTTTGGATGTTTGAAGTTTGAGGTTTGTAGTTTTTTGTTCTACTGTTAAACTGTTGACAGATTTGAAAGGGAACTCTGTGTAATTATTTTTTGAGTCAAGTAAAATATTTAATAATTTAAGTTTTTGCTCATAAATTACATTGTAGGAATAATTGTTAACTATTTTATTATATGCGTTTTTAGAAATGTTTATTTCATTCTCTTTTGACAGAGAATTTATAATTTGTAATTTATCTGCAAAAGAGTCAGCCTTTTTATGGTCAAATAAGAATCCATCAACTTCATCGTCAATAATTTCTGATTGTCCCCCCTGTATTGAAGCCAATACTATTTGACCTTGTGCCATTGATTCGATAACTGTGTATGGTAAATTTTCGACCACACTTGGTATTAATACTGCTTTAGCATTTTCAGTATATTTTCTGATATTTTCAGGTTTAACAGAGCCTAATAATTGAAGTTGATTTTTAACGATTTCGTTTTTATATTTTTTTCTAATAAAATCAATCATATCAATACCTTCGGGATGATATAAATGATTTCCACCTCCAATCATTATTAGCTTATAATCAAATCCATCGTGCCATAATTTTTTAAAATACTCAATTAGTTCAAGACATCCTTTTTGGGGAGTTAATTTGCCAAAAAACACATAGAGGTTCGAGGTTTGAGGTTTGAGGTTTGA
>MENC01000298.1:24265-29934 GCA_001768155.1 Bacteroidetes bacterium GWA2_30_7 | reverse complement strand
TGATATAAGCATATCTGCTGCTCGAATACAAAATCTTTCCATCTCGCCTATCCAAAAATATGGAAAGCGATATATGTTAATTTTATTATATTCAAAGTACAGAAAAGAAGGTGCATGAAGAGTTAATAAAACTTTTAGGTCTTTAAAAATTGGATAATTTAAATGTTTATATTGCAATAAGTAATAAGCTATCCCCATATATTCCTGAGATTCAATAACGTCTGGCATTCCTTCTATTTCAATAACTTTTTTAACAGCTTGAGCAAATGCATAGCTCAAATTAGCTTCATAGCCTAAAAATGCAGTTGTAAAATATTTGTTTGGATTGAAACGATATAAAGAAAAGCTTGTTGTTTGTTGTTTGTTGTTTGTTGTTTGTCCAACGTCATTGCGAGGCACGAAGCAATCTATTTGATGTTCTTCTTTTCTAATATCTTTAACTTCAAAATTCTGTGTAATAATAGTAACTTTATGCCCATAAGAAGTTAACATTCTTACAGTTTCCATGCAATATGTACTTATACCACCACCAAATTGTGGTGGAAATTCTGAAGTAAGGAGGAAGTAGTTCATTTAATCATTAACTAGGTTTTCTTAAAGAAAATTCAGGACTCCATTTGCTATAAATGCATGGTTTATTATTTGAATGCTTCTTTACTAATGTAGCAAACATCGCTGTAGGCTTAACAATGCCAGAATCAATTAAATTTGAATTAATATTTTCAACTAAATCAATAAATGAAATATCCCATTCATTATTAATCGAATAATTATGTCCATAAATTCTGTCAATAAAAATATCAATTACATTACCAAGCCCAACAAATTTTTCAAAATGAAAATCTTTTAATAATAAAGGCATAATATCTTGAGATCGTATGCCTTCAAAATTGCCTTCACTACAATCGAAGTTGATATATGGTTCATCAATATGTTTTGTAAAGTTGTTTATTTTCTTCTCAGGCGGAAGTAGTTTCCACAGTGCTTCAACCCATACAAGAGCTTCGCCCCATCGTTGATGTCCATTTCTTCCAATCATATCTGAAATAATAAACGCACCATTATCATTTAAGTGACTGAGAACATTGTTAAATATTTTTTCAAGTTCTACAAAATGATGTAATGCGTGATTTACAAAAACTACATCGTGATTATGTTCCGAAAACTGAGAGTTAATGTCAAAAGTTTCAAAAGTAAAATGATTTTTTAAACCAATCTCTTGAGCTTTCTTTTCAGAAAAAGACATCAATGATGGGTTTATGTCTGTACAGGTCATTTTTATATTTACACCTTTAGAAATAACTTTTGATACTATATCAAATTCAGCAGAGCAGTCTCCTGAACCTAATGATATACATGTTAATAAGTTAGTCTTGTTTAAAATATTTGCCCTTTCTACTATTTCACCTGCAAATAAAGAGTTTATATCATGTTCTCCAAAAACCTCTCTCAGTCGAGGACTTAAATATCGTGATGCCCAATACGTAAAAATGCTTGGTATAGAGCTACTCACACCTCCTTCGTCATGTACTTTTGAAAATGTTCGAATTTCCTGCTTAATCCTATTTGTAAAATCTGAATTACTATTATCCATTATTAATCTTCATCAAAACGTAAAATTAATTCATTTAAGTAAGTATTTTTATAAATTCCTGAATCTATTATTTTTTTCAAGCACATTTTCCTTCCCTTTATCATTAATTCCTTATCTCTTGACATTGAAGTTGTTCTAACTCTATAATAAGCAATTGCATCTTTTTGATATTTGTAAACAGGCTTTTTAGAAGCGATTCTTAAATGAAATTCCCAGTCTTCGTGGTTAGGTAATTCTTCATCGAATTTTAAATTATTTAAAATTGATGCTTTAAAAATAAAACAATGAATTGGAATAGAAAGTTCTGTTTCCCAATTCTGTATTAAATCCAAAGTAGTATCTTCATTCATTATAAGTCTGCTATATGTCCATGTTTTATCTTTCTGTCCATCTTCAAAACATACGTATTCAGAATAAGATATTTGAAGATATGGGTCGTGAATAAAATCATAAATTTGATTTAAAAATTTATTTGTAGAAATTAAATCATCTGAATCTAAAAATTGAACAAAATCACCAGAAATATTTTGAAGACCTGCATTTCTGGTACTTCCTAAGCCCTCATTTTGTTTTTTAATATATTTAATTTGTGGAAATAGATTTTTAAATTCTAAAATAATACCTTCAGAATTATCAGTACTTCCATCATTAACAACAATAATTTCAAAATTTGAATATTCTTGAAGTAAAACACTAAAAATTGTTTCTTTTATATATAACTCCTGATTATAACAAGGAATTATTATTGAAATTTTATTTTTATCGGATAAGCCTAGTCTAATAATTTCAATTTGCTTTGTATAGAAATTTTTAAAATCAATATCATTAAATAATTCAAACCATTTCCACATAGATTCTTCTGCAAACTCATCAGAATATCCAGTTCCTTCGGGATGATAAACTGTAACACCATCGTCAATAACACATAATTTGTTTAATTTTTTTGCAAAAAAACCACATGCAACGTCAAGTCCCCACCCGAATTTATTTATTTTCAAATCAATTGGAGCAATATTTTGCAAAACATCCAAATGTGCTAAAAACATAAAACCTTCAACAAATGGAACAATTCTTAAACCTTTAACGTATTGTTTTTTACAATAAAAATGACTTCGCCCTGTTGATGAAGGTGAGTATAATCCAATTTCATTAAGATTAATATTATTTAAATTATTTATCACTAATTCTACTTGCTCATCTTGTATTTCAACATCAGAACATATAAATAATAAATACTCATAGTTACAATTTTTTGCAAGTTGATAAGCATAATTAAATAATCCTGAATAATATACATTATCTAAAAGAACAAAAGTTTTATCTTTTAATTTCGAACCAGAATCAATAACAACAGAATCGAAATATTTCGATAATGTATTTCGTAGCTTTAAGGCATTTTCGTTAAAATTATAATTAACTATAGTGCATAAGATACGTTTACTAACTTCGTTCTTTATTTTAGCTGGCTTTATTTTAGTTTTGTATTTATTTAGTTTACTTGCTCTAATGAGATTGAGTTTTTTATTAAAATTTATAGATAGAGATGGTTTATTTTGAATGATTCTATCTTTTATAATTCCAATTAATTTGCGATTTTCATAAGTTCGCTTATACCAGCCAATAGCATCTTGAAGTTTATTATTTTCTTTATTAAGATTTAAAATGCTTTTTTGAAGTTCACTTATTTTTCTTTCTGATGAAATTGCATTTTCATTATATGTTTTAATTTCAAACTCAAGTTTATTTATTTTGTTATTTTGAGATTCTAATTTGTTTAACAATTCTGTTTTCTCTAATTCTAATTTTGCAATATAATTTTTTTGAAACTCAATACTATTTGATAATTCAATATTTTTAAATTCTAAAGCGGTTTTATCTTCCTTATATTCAGACACTAATAATTTTAAATCTTCTCTTCCTGCCAATGATAATGCATAATCAACAAAATCTTGCTTTTTTTGAAATGTTGAAATAACCTCTTTCCAATTTTTTAAATAAATTTCAGTTTGTTGTGTAGTGCTAAACTTAGAAATCGTTTCTCTAAATTTTTCTAAATATTTAAATTTTAAATTATAAAATGATATATTCTTTACTTGGTTATTAATGTTAGTTTCAACAGGAGTTAAGTGAACCAGAACATCTTTCACAAATCCCATTTTAAAATATTTAAAAAATCGTAAATTTAATTCTAAATCCTGATGTCGCTTAAAAGACTCATCAAATCCATTTATTTTTAGCAAAGCTTCTTTTTTATATAAAACTGTATTCGTATGTATATAATGTTTTATATAATCTAAAGTGAAAATTTCGTAAGTAAAGTCTTTTTCTAAATAGCGTGTTAAGTCATTTTTGTTAGAATTCCAACCTAAATAACCACAATAAACTGCTCCAAACTTATTTTCAGAATCATTATTTTCTAGCTCTAATAAGGCTTTAATTTGCTTTTCAATTTTTTTAGGAAAGTAAATATCATCGTCGTCTAAAAATGAAATATATTGCCCATTGGAATTAAAAATTCCTGTATTGCGAGCTGCTGCACCATTTCTATTTTTATCATGTGCCAAATAAATAATTCTTTTCTCATTTTTTAATTCTGCAATAATTGCCTTTGTTTCAAGTCTTTCAATTGAATTTGGTTCATTATCGTCTATAATAATAATTTCGATATTTTTATAAGTCTGATCAATTACCGAGAGAATAGCTTTTTTTAGGCTTGCGTTTCGTTTATATGTTGGAATAATTACAGATACTAATGGAGGTTTGAGGCTTGACACTTCGACTCCACTCAGTGCAGTAGTTTGAGGTTTGAGGTTTGAGACTTGAGGCTTTTTATATTCTAAAATAGTTTGCAAAATCTCACTTTCCGAATATATTTTATCTTCTTTTAAAATAAGAATATTATTGTTATAAAATTGTTCCTTTTTTTTTAAAGCTTTCTCTAGAGTAATCTGCCATTTTTTATCCGATTTCAAAAGTGGAATTAATAATTTATCTTCTTCAGAATGACAAGGTCTTAGTTGACCAACTTCATCAAAATACAACCAACGTATATCTATTTCTGACTCCAGTTTTGATTTACCAATCGGAATTAGCTCAATATTCTTACGATGCTTAATTATTATTGCAAGTTCAGGTTTAGTGCTTTTATTTGTATTTTGAAACATCTATAAATGATACTCTAAGTTAAGCTTTATACTTAAAATTATTAATTTTAAAAATATATATTATTTTTACAAAATACTTTTGCTTAAAATTGTAAAAATATCAATAAATAAATAAACAACAATCAAAATTTACGAAATAGAAATTTTATGTTTTTTTTCATTTTTTGATTGCATTATTATTGAAAACATAATAATTTAAATAACTAAAGATGAGAGCATTATCATTCAAAATTGTGCAAATTACAATAACATTATTCTCGTTAATAAATATTGCCTTTGTGGGTTTTACTTTTTTCTTTTTTGAAAATAACGTTAATTATTTCATTTGTGCTTCTATTATTCAACTTACTCTGACATTATCCTTTATCATTGCTAAATACTTCAATAATCAATTAAATTTATATTATGAGAATATTAATATAGCTCAGATTTCTATGTCAAATAATCTTGAAAAATTTGAACAAAATATTGAATCGAAATTTTTCAATTTATCGCAAGAATTAATTAACGAAAAAACAACAGCATTAAAACATATCGAACATTTTATTTCTGAAAAATTTCAAGAAACCAATACTAATTTTAATAAAATTAAAGAACTAATTTTAAAGCTAGATATTGCAAATAAGGACTTATCGGATAATATTGAAAAACTTAAACAAGATGAATTAATTTCTTTTGAAAAACTAAATAACAATAATCAAGATATTTCAAATGAACTTATTAGTTTTAAAGATATTGAACTAGAAAATTCAAAAAATATTACAATAAATTTAGGAGTAATAGTTAATGAAATTCTTGTTTTGAAAAATGAAGAGGCAGATGTAGCTCAAAAATACAACTCTTATCTCAAAAAAATTAATGATGAAATAACCATCCTTAAAAATGATGAAACTACACGTTTTGAAGGAGAG
>MENC01000298.1:12812-24227 GCA_001768155.1 Bacteroidetes bacterium GWA2_30_7 | reverse complement strand
TGATGAAGCACTACATTTTGAAAATGAGATTGCTTCGTTTCTAGCAATGACAAAGGCTTTTGAAGGAATTACTAATGAACTAAATGTAATAAAAAATTATGATTTAGAAATTGCCAAAAAATTTAATACATCACTCGAAAAAATATCTGACGAGATGATTATTTTTAAAAATGATGAAGCACTACATTTTGAAAATGAGATTGCTTCGTTTCTCTCAATTACGAAGGCTTTTGAAGGAATTACTAATGAACTAGATGCAATAAAAAATCATGATTTAGAAATTGCTCAAAAATTTAATACATCACTCGAAAAAATATCAGACGAAGTGCTTATTCTAAAAAATGATGACGTGGAATTAGCAAAATCTATAAATTCAGAATTTATTAATTCAAATAGTAAATTCATTACGAATATAAAAACATTAGAATTATTTATAACCGAACTTATTAGCAAAACACAAACTGAAAGTATAAATATTAAAAAAGAAATATCAACAAAATTACAAGAATTAGCAACTGACCTAATTAAAACAAATAGCTTAAATATAAAAAACAGTCAGGAATTAAGTAAAATTGTTGAAATAAAAATGAAACTTCAAGAATTAATAGAAAATCGTAGTTCAGACAAAGAAGAAAATGCAAAAAATACTGCGAATGTTCAAGAATTTATTAATTCCAAAGCTACCTTGCTGAATAATTCTTTAAAATGGGAGTTATCATCAATATACGAAAGAATTGACTCATTACTCTCAATTCATCAATTAATTTCTTTAAAAAGCCCATTACCAGTAATGAATGATTGGACAATTTCATCTGATTATGGAAACTTTTTATTAAAAACAATATTAGCTAAGGGCGAAGGAAGTGTTATAGATATAGGCTCAGGTATTTCTACAATTATTTCAGGTTATGCTATTCAAAAAAGGGGATTGGATAAAGAAAGAGTAATATCTTTGGAGCATGATAAACGATATTATGAAAAGACTAAAATATTAATTGCTGAACATAAATTAGAAAATTATATTGAACTCTACTATTGTCCACTCGTAGAAAATAACATCAACAATACTAAATGGCTTTGGTACGATATATCAAAAATTATCTTTCCCAAAAATATAACAGTAATAAGTGTTGACGGTCCTCCAGGTAATACTCAGGAATTATCAAGATATCCAGCTGTTCCCATGTTAATAGCTCATATTAATTCAAATACCACAATTTTATTAGACGATGGTAAAAGAGATGATGAACAAAAAATTGCAAAAAAATGGGAACTAGAATGTGGTTTTAATATAGAATTTAATAAATCACATAAAGGATTTTTTATATGTCATTTAAAATAAATTCAATTTTAACAATAATACTATTTTATGAAATCTAAATCTAAACACTTAAAACAAAAACAAATTAAATCAAATGATAATAAACCAACAATTGTAGTTGAAAATAGTGAGAAAATTAATGCAGAGCTATTATATTGGCAAACAAGAAAGTCTGTTGAAGGAGAGTTAACAAACAATAATAAACACTATGTTAATTTTTATACTAATTATTTTAATTTAGATTTTAACTATTACAAAAATAAAAAAATTCTTGACATCGGTTGTGGACCAAGAGGAAGCCTTGAATGGGCAGATATGGCAAAAGAAAGAATAGGGTTAGACCCAATTGCAGATTTATACCTGAAATTAGAAGCTTCAAAGCATAAAATGAAGTACATAAAAGCAGGTTGTGAAAATATTCCATTCTCAAATAACCATTTTGATATTATATGTAGTTTCAATTCTTTAGACCACGTTGATAATTTAGAAAAATCAATTTTAGAAATAATTAGAGTTTTAAAATCTGATGGAATTTTTTTACTAATTACTGATGTAAATCACAAACCAACATCTTGTGAACCAATATATTTTTCTTTTGATGTAGTTAATAAATTCATGCCACAATTTTCCCTTTTAAGTAAAAATCATTATGAAAAAAAGGCAGGAGGAACATATCAAAGTATTTTACAAAATATCCCGTATGATGAAAAAAATGAGTCAGATAGATATGGAATCCTTACTGCAAAATTTCAAAAGAAATAGATAAAAAATTGAAATAATATAATTGATTGTTGTTAAAAATGATTTTACCTCAAAACGTAAATATATATTTTGATGTACCTGTTATTAAAACAGGTGGTGTAGAGATTTTTGCATTAAATACTGGTATATCTCTTCATAACAAAGGAGTAAAAGTTTATTTAATAGAGAGCGTTAAAGGAAGTAACTTTGACCAAAAATATTTAACCGAAATTAAATCTAAAGTAAACGTTATTAATCTTGAAACTTTTCTAAAATTATCGAAAGATAATCACTTAAAACATATCATTGTAACGAGTTGGAATACAAAGCTATTCTCTTATTTTGAAGAAATTGTTTCGGCTCATAAATATAAATCACATGTTCAAATAATTGGTTATTTACATAATGATGCTGCATACTATTACGATACAATAAAGCTTTACGAACCTATTATTAGAAAGTTTATTTGTGTTAGTGAAAAAATTCAACAAAAACTTAAATTATTATTACCTGATAGAACAGAAGACATTTTATTTAAGTATTGCCCAACTTCAATTTCTAATGAAAATAAATTATTTAACTTAGATGAATCAAAAAAGTTAAATCTTCTATTTGTAGGAAGAATACAAGATTCTCATAAAGGAGTTTTCAAGTTACCACTAATATATCAGGAATTAATCAACTTAAATATAAAATTCAATTTAGTAATTGTTGGTATTGGCGAAGATTTGCAGACTCTAAAAATGTACTTCAACGAAATAGATGGAGCAAAAAATGTTCAGTTTATTGAGGATGCAGTAACTCCTGAAAAAGTCAAACCATATTATAAAAAAGCAGATATTTTTATTCTAACTTCAAATTTTGAAGGTGGTCCGATTGTTATTTATGAGGCAATGGCTTGCAAAGTTGTTCCAATATCTTTTAATGTTGGAAATGTAAGCAATATAATTATAAATGAACATAATGGGTTCATGGTTGAAAATTTTTCATTTAAAGAAATAATACAAAGAATATTAGAACTCAATTCGAATCGCAACAATCTATCAATTATAGGAAATAATGCCTATCAATCTGTTGAAGAAAAAGGATATTTACAAAAATCTTATGATGACTTTTTTATACAAATTGTAAAAGATGTTACACAAACTGAACGTTATAAGAATTTTAATAATGTTAATAAAAACATTGATTATAAACTACATAATCTAAGTAAATGGGTTAAATCTTTTATTCCCTCAGAACTCGACCATCAATATCAAATATCAAATTATATTAATTTAAGTAAAGAGCTTACAGTTAAATCCGTTAATATAAATAATCCCACAACTTCGGAAAAATTTATTCCGAAAAAAACTGTAATAACTGTAATTATTCCTGTTTATAATGTCGAAAAATATATTATTGAATGTGTTGATAGCGTTATTAATCAAAGCTATGGAATTGAAAATATTGAAGTATTAGTAATAGATGACCTTGGAAATGATAATTCGATTTCAATTATTAAAAATAAGTACTTCCCAAAATATAAAGACCAAATTAAAATTATTACTCATACAATAAATAAAGGCTTAGGAGGTGCCAGAAATACAGGTGTTGAAAATTCGAGTTCTGATTATATTTATTTCTTAGATAGCGACGATGCATTATACCCAAATGCCATTGAAAAACTTTACAATTCAATTGTTTTAAATAAAACAGATATTTCCATAGGTGGTATTGACAACTTCGATGAAAACTTAAAATATCGTGATAAGTATATTAGTTTTTCAGATAATGTAATAAATGATTATGATACTAAATTTAAGAATAGTAAAATTAAAACTATAAATATTACTGTCTGGAATAAGTTATATAAAAAGGAATTACTTATTAAAAAATTCATTCCAAAAACATTATTTGAGGATGAAATATTCACATTCGAGCTTTGCTCTCGTTTAAAATCTGTTAGTTTTATTGCTGAACCTGTATATAAATACAGAAGACGCGAAGGTAGTATAACAACTGTAGATTTTAATTCACATCATCTCAATTCGCTAAATACAGTTTATAGAGGAGTTTTCGAGGTAATGTTAAAAAATAATTTATTAGACACTTTAAAATCGTGGCTTAATGAAAAAATTGATGTTGTTTTAAGAAAATTCACATTAACTGATTATCAGAAAATACAATACTTTGACTTAATTAACCGAAATTTAGATATATTTTCATACGAATCTCTTGTTAATCATGGCATTTTTGAATTTTTAATTACAAAAATTAATACCCCTAAATTAATTCCACTTAATGGATATATTAACAAGTATATTGTTTGTTATAAAATTAAGAACGAAAATTTAGAATTATTTAATTCATTTGAAAAGGAACTTTCTTTAAGCATTATAGTTCCTGTTTTTAATAGTGAGGAATTCTTACCTAAACTTATTGATTCTATTGTATATCAGTATAAAAATGGTATTGAATTAATATTGGTAAACGATAATAGTACTGATAATTCAGCAAAAATAATTGAAGAATATCAGTCTAAATACCAATTTATTAAACTCTATAATTTTAATGAAAACAAAGGTGCAGGTGCTGCAAGAAACTTTGGATTAAAGCAAGCAAAAAATAAATACATATTATTTCACGATTCAGATGATAATCTTGATTGTAATGCACTTAACATGATAAATTATTATCTGAATAAGTTTAAATATCCAGAATTAATTATTTTTTCATTTACTAAATATAATTCCGATAAATCATATAGTTGGGGATGTAATGAAATAGAAAAATTATATGAGAAAATTTCCACAGGAAAAGAAGCATTCCAATATATTATTGATAAAACAAGAATTAATCCTGCACCTTGGAACAAAGTTTTTTTAAAATCTACATGGATAAAAAACAATTTATATTTTCCAGAAGATATTCATCATCAAGACCTTTCAGTTATTCCATTTGCATGTTATTTATCAAAAAGTACATTTATAGCCCCTTCAAGAATTTATAACTATATTGATAATAAACACGGAGTAAGTTTCGGTGCTACCGATTTGCATGTTATTTCTCCATTTAATGCGATAAGTTATTTGTATGATTTTTTCAAAAAATACAATTCTAAGGAATTTAATAATTTATTACCTCAATTGAATATATTAGCCTTAAATACATTTACTTATAACTTTAATTTTAGAAAAAACAAATTCACATTAGAACAGAGAAAGCAGTATAAAAATTTCTTTGAATCATTTAGTAGTAAATACTTTATTAATCCTAAAAAATATAATTTAACTGAATACGAAAAGCTTAAAGAAACATTAAATGATTCAATTATTGATAACCCATCTAATCCTTTAGTATCTGTAATTATCACAACATACAGAAGACCAGAAAATTTACAAAGTGCTATTAATTCGGTAATTAGTCAAACTTATCAAAATATTGAATTAATAGTTGTAGATGATAATGATAATGATTCTGAATTTCGAGTTGCTACCGCAGAAATTATTGATAAATATTCAAAAAATGCAATTAAATATATTAAACATGAAAAAAATAGCAATGGTGCTTGTGCAAGAAATTCAGGAATAAAAAACTCAAAAGGAAGTTTTATCTGTTTTTTAGATGATGATGATGTTTATTTACCAACCAGAATAGAACGAAGTATTCAATCAATTTTAAAATACGATGAATCTTATGGAGCTGTATATTGCGGATTTTTAGGATGGAATTCTTCTGAAAATGATTTATCTAGATATAAGGAAGGTAACTTATCACTCGAATTATTAACATTAGATTACGAAAAACACTATTTACATACAAATACTGCTACATATAGAAAAGAAGCTTTAGAAAAAATTAATGGCTTTGACGAGAGTTTTAATCGTCATCAAGATTTAGAATTAAATTTAAGATTTTTTAAACATTCTAAAGTTGGAATTGTTCCTGAAGCATTAGTTAAACTTCGTCCGGAAAAACCAAAAAATGAAAACTGGTTAAAAGTTGAACAATTTTATCATTTAAAATTAAAATTTCTTACAAAATTTAAGAATCTTATTCAGGAATTTCCTTTTGAAGACCAGATAAAAATATATTACTCAAATTGGAATGATATTGAACGTAGATTTCCTTCACAAAAATCATTTGTGGCTTTTGGAGCAGAAATTGACCAACGAAATGATTTTTATTATATTCTTGGTTTAGAAGCAAATTTACAAGAAAAAATCAATCTGATTTCTAACGAAAATATTATTATTAAAAATGAATTAGGTTCCTTATCTAAAAAATTTGAAACTGAAATAAACAGTTACCAAAATGATATTAGAATACTTAATAATGAAATTTCTAATTACAGAAAGACTATTGAAAACATTTCTTATCAGTTAAATAATAAAAATGAAATTATAAAAGACCTTGAAGAACAAAAAGCATGGTATGAAAGCACTTATGAAGTTCTTCCTATTTTCTGGAAAAAAGGTGGAGCACTTATTCGTAAAATAAAAAAATTAAAATAATAAGGAAGTCCCTTATATTTTGCGTATTGCAAAACTAGGATGATGTCCTTTTCCTTCCATTGTTATGTAAATAATTTCCCAATCATTTTTAGAACAAAATTCATATACAGCTTCAATTACACCATATTTTACCATGCCATTCCAATTTCCTATAATATAATCATGCCCAGCAATAATACCACTAGGTTTGACCTTTTTACTAAATTTTTCTAATTCAATTTTAGTTGTTTTGTAAGAATGGTCAGTATCAATATAAATCCAATCGAAATAATTGTCATTAAAAGTATCAACAACATCAATTGATAGCCCATAATTAATCTCAATTTGTCCTTTTTTAATCTGAGTTTTAAATTTAATTTCTACACTTTGACGGATTTCGTCATTATATCTATTGCTACTCCAAGCATCAATTAAATGTAATTTTCTTGGTGATGTTTTTTCAATAATTACTTCACTAAAATCTCCCTTCCACACTCCTATTTCTGCAACAATTCCATTTTTAGGTAATAGTTCTAACAACTTTTCTCTACTCAAAATGGCTTTTAAATTAGAAATATTTTTTTCTGCTAAATTAATTCTTGGAATTGTCTTGTCTAAATCAATCCAATATTTTTTAAGTTCTTCTAATTCCTTCATTTTTTTTATAATTTTTAATCAAGTAAGTTTTAAATTAAATATAAATTAAAGCATAATATTTTAATTATTCAACAACATCCAAACTATCTATTTCATCTAACAGTCCACTTTCTTCAAGTTCATTTAACTCTTTTATAGCTTCATTTTTTGAGGCTTCGTCTTTCTCTATAAAAGCTTTATCTGCAACAACTTCATCTTTTATAAATATTTCTTTTCCAGCAATTAGTAATATTGCAATTGATGAAATAAACAAAACAATTTTAGGCAATTTATACTTTCTATAAATAAAGAATACTATTAAAGCTATTGCAAAACCAAATAATGTAGGAATTAAAGCTATTAATCCGAATGGCAAAAATGCCAATACCAAACCTAATAAGCTAGCTATTAAAGCTATAATAACTACAATTTTTACTAGAATATTTATCTTCATATTTTTATAATTTTTAATATAACAATTAACCATGCAACAATTTGGCAATGAACATCAAACAGATTGCTTCGTACCTCGCAATGACGGCTACTACATATTCGACAACCTTACCTGCACAGAACCTATTGGTATTTCAGCTTTAATTAGTGCCGGAACTCTTTTAGAATCGGCAATTAGCCAAATAAATTTACTTCCTGCTGCTTTTTTTAACTCTTTTTCATTAACCGAAATTGACAATTTATAGCATTTTTTATTACCATATTTTCCAACACTGATATTTTCTGTTCCTAAATATTTAGCATTTATTTTATGTATTTTGCCATCAATCAAAACACTTATCGCAATTACTTTCCCAACAGTAAATTTGTCATAATCAAGAGTTCTAATATGATAAACGGACGAAACCAAGTCATACAAACTCCCTTGAAATACAGTATCAAAACTATCTTCTTTGCCATGTTTGATGACTTTATTTTTGATAATTTTATTTGAATAATTAAATGTACTGCTCACTTCTTTTTTATAACCACCCTCGTCAATATTTTTTTTAGATATCACAGGTTTATATGTATCAATAGTTATATATGATTCGTACAAATCTCTTATTTTGAAATATGTATCCCATTTTGAATACGAAGATGCTGTGCATTTAAGACGATAAAGAGTTTTGGTTTTTGTAGATACTTTTGAAGTAACACTCTGAATTTCTGCAATATCTGTCATTAAACCAGACATATTATATGAAGCAACAAAAGTTAAATTTTCGCCATCTGTAATTACCGGTTTAAAAGTTTCTGCTGATTCTTTTGCAGAAAAACTAAACAATGAGAATATTATAATAACTAAAACTATTTTTAACATGCTAATTACTTTTATTATAAGTTTCAAAATTAATTCAAATATCTCAATTTTAACCATAGAATCATTTTTTTTGGCAATAATAGTTTACATCGAAGTAAAAAAATGCCAGCCATTTTAAGAAATTTTAGGTTTCCAAATTCATTAATTACTTTTATTCGGCTAATTATTTGAAGATTATAATTTTGTAAAGAAATATTTTTTTCTGAAAATTCAATTATTACTAATTCCTTATCTAAGATTGCCCCTTTTGTTGTTTTTAATATTTTCCAAAAATAAGCATAATCTTCGGCATGTACATAATCGTTTGGATAACAACCTATTGTATTTAGTATTTCTTTTCTAAACATAACTGTTGGATGAATAAAAGAACACTTAAAGTGCATTTCACGAAGAATGTCAAAATGCTCTGTTTTAGCTCTATACAAATAACTTTTTTTTGTTTCCGAGTTTATAAAACGACACCAGCTTCCAAGCAATCCTATATCGCTATTTTCGTTTAAAAATTTTACTTGTTCAATAAATCTTTCAGAATTACAAATATCGTCACAGTCGAGTCGAGCAATATATTTAAAATCAGTTCTATCCTTTAAAAATTTCAGCCCTTCGTTAAGTGCATTTACAATACCCCGATTTTTATTTAAACGTATTATATTAATTGTTAAATGATTAGTGAATTCATCAAGTTTATTCAAACTTAACTCTACTTCACTCCCATCGTCAATAAGCAGAATTTCAAATAAATCTGATGGATAATTAATACTTTTAATTGAATTATTTAATCCGGCAATGTTATTAAAATAAGGTATTAGTAATATGAAATCTTTTTCAATCATTTATTAAAATGTCTTATTGATTTAACCGAAAAGAAATAGCTTAAAATTATAAGAAAAGTACCAAAAATAAAAGGCATACCCGGTAAATAGATAATCGAATCAATTCTGGAGAAATAAGAAAACATATTTGTCATTATTAAAGGTCCAATAATCGAAGTTAGACTTATTAATCCGGTTAAAGCTCCCTGTAATTCACCCTGTTCGTTATTCGGAATATGATTTGAAATAGTACTTTGTATTGAAGGACCTGCAATTCCTCCCAGACAATATGGGACTAAAATAGCAAACATCATCCACGAACTTGATGCAAACGCAAATAAAAACATTGCCAAACCCCAAAAAAACATTCCTAAAAATATTGCTTTTTTGTCGCCAAGTTTTGGAACAACAACCCTAATAAGCCCCCCCTGAACGATTGCAATCAATAAACCAACAACACCAAGAGAATATCCAACCATTGTTTCGTCCCAATTAAATTTAAACATTGTGTAAAATGTCCAGTTCGATTGAATTGCATGACCTGCTATATGAAGTAAAAAAATTGAAATAATTAAGCCCGACACTACAGGATATTTACGTAATTGAATCAACGAGCCAACAGGGTTTGCTCTTTTAAATTCAAATTTTCGCCTGTTTTCGGGTTTTAAAGATTCAGGAATAAAGAAATAACCATAAATAACATTTGCAAAAGTTAAACCTGCTGCAACTAAAAAAGGAACACTTACCCCCCACTTACTTAATATTCCGCCCATTACAGGTCCAATAATAAATCCTATCCCAAAAGCAGCTCCTATTAATCCGAAATTCTGTGCTTTTTTTTCTGGTTCACTAATATCAGCTATATAAGCACTTGCAGTTGTAATACTTGCACCGCAAACTCCGGCAAGAATTCGCCCAACAAATAGCCAAAAAATATTAGGAGCATATGCATGTATTAAATAATCAAGCCCCAAGCCAAAAAGCGACAATAAAAGAACAGGTCTTCTGCCAAATTTATCACTTAAATTTCCAAGAATAGGCGAAAAAACAAATTGCATAATTGCATAAGAAAACATTAACCAGCCACCATATTTGGCAGCACTTACCAAGCCACTATCTGTTAAATTTTCAATTAATGAAGGAATTACAGGAATTATTATTCCTAAACCGATAATATCAACTAAAATAGTAATGAAAATAAACCCCAGCTTCGCATTATTGCCTCTAAAATTCATTTAATTTTTAAAAAAAGTGGTCAAATTTAAAATTATTATTTTATAAAGCTTTTGATTTAAATTTAAAATAACATAATTTTACTGAAAGTCTAAAATTATGGCAAAGAAGAAAAACTCAAAAAAAGAAAAACCTGAAAATGATTCGGATTTTTCAGTTCATGGTGATATTAAAGAAATTAAAAGAGATAAACTCTCGAAAAAAAATTACGAAGAAGCTCTCGAAACACTTGCAGTAGAGCTAGTAAAACTTCAAGAATGGGTTAAGCAGAAAAAGCTTAAAGTTGTTGTAGTTTTCGAAGGTCGTGATGCTGCCGGAAAAGGCGGAGCTATCAAAACCATATCACAGTTTCTAAACCCTCGTATTTGCAGAGTTGTAGCACTTGGTGTTCCAACTGAGAAGGAAAAAACTCAGTGGTACTTCCAACGATATGTTTCGCAACTTCCGGCAGGTGGCGAAATCGTTCTTTTCGACAGAAGCTGGTATAACCGAGCCGGAGTTGAAAAAGTTATGGGATATTGCTCAAATGCTGAATATGAAGACTTTTTGAGAACATGCCCTGAATTTGAAAAAATGCTCACTCGTTCGGGCATAATATTAATGAAATATTGGTTTTCTGTTTGCAACGAAGAACAAGAAAAAAGATTTCAAGAAAGAATTGAAAATCCAACTAAGCGATGGAAAATAAGCCCTATGGATATTGAATCTCGAAGTAAATGGATTGAATATTCTATCGCTAAAGATAAAATGTTCGATTATACAGATACTAAGCAATCTCCATGGTATGTTGTCGAAGCAGATGATAAAAAACGTGCAAGATTAAATTGCATTCATCACCTACTTTCATTAATTAAATATGAAGATTTAACACCAAAGCCTTTT
>MENC01000298.1:12459-12796 GCA_001768155.1 Bacteroidetes bacterium GWA2_30_7 | reverse complement strand
TTTTAAATTATTTCAAAATTTATTTTTATGATAAATCCTCTTTTAATTCCATTTAACACAAAATTCAACAGCATTCCATTTGAAAAAATTAAGCTTAAACATTTTAAACCTGCTTTCGAGGAAGCCATAAAAATTGGCAAACAAGAAATTGAATTGCTTAAAAATAATCCTGAATCGCCAACTTTTCTGAATACAATTGAAAAACTCGAACGTTCAGGAAAACTGTTAGACACAATATCTAACATTTTTTTCAATTTAAACAGTGCCGAAACATGCGATGAAATGCAGGCTCTGGCTCAGGAATTATCGCCAATGTTAACTGCCTATTCAAACGAAA
>MENC01000298.1:10038-12402 GCA_001768155.1 Bacteroidetes bacterium GWA2_30_7 | reverse complement strand
CCGAAAAGCATACTGCCGAACAACTTATGCTACTCGAAGAAACATATTTAAGCTATGTTGACAACGGAGCAAATCTCAATGCAGAAGCAAAAGAAGAATTAAAAAAAATAAATACTGAATTATCTACTTTAAGTTTAAAATTTGGCGAAAATGTGTTAAAAGATTCAAATGCTTTTGAATTATTTGTTGATAATGAAACCGATTTGCAAGGTTTACCCGAAGATGTTAAAGAAGCAGCCAAAATTACAGCTAAGTCGAAAGGAAAAGAAAATAGCTGGTGCTTTACACTCGATTATCCTTCATATATTCCATTTATGCAGTATGCCGAAAATAGAGAATTACGCAAAAAAATGTTTTTGGCTTATGGCTCACGAGCATTTAAAAATAATGACTTTAATAATGAAAATATCCTGCAAAAAATCAGCGAATTGAGATTAAAAAAAGCAAAATTATTGGGTTTCGCATCTCATGCCGAAAAAACTTTAAAACGCAGAATGGCTGAAAATACTGAGAAAGTTACAAAGTTATTAAACGAATTAGTGAAATTTGCCAAACCAATTGCAAAAAATGAAATTTCAGAAATAACAGAACTTTCTAAAAAATTAAACGGACCCGAAAAACTCGAAAGATGGGATTTTTCATTTTATTCAGAAAAACTAAAAAAAGAAAAATTCGACATTGACGACGAAATTTTAAAACCATATTTTCAGCTCGAAAAAGTGCTTGAAGGTGTGTTTTTAACTGCAAAAAAACTTTATGGCATAAAATTCATTGAAAATACTGATATTCAAAAATATCATAAAGATATTGTAACTTACGAAGTTTTGGACGAAAACGATAGACATTTAGCATTATTTTATGCCGATTTTTTCCCACGTAAAGGAAAAAGAAATGGTGCATGGATGACTTCATTCAAAGGACAAAATAAATACGATGGAATTGAACAACGACCTCATGTTTCAATTGTTTGTAATTTTACTAAACCAACCGAAAAAAAACCTTCATTATTAACTTTTAACGAGGTTACTACCCTATTTCACGAATTTGGACATTCATTGCATGGAATTTTTGCCGATGGATATTACGAAAGTCTAAGCGGAACATCAGTTTTTTGGGATTTTGTTGAATTACCATCACAATTAATGGAAAATTGGTGTTACGAAAAAGAGTGTCTAGATTTATTTGCTATACATTATGTTACAAATGAACCTATTCCAATCGAATTAGTTCAAAAAATTAAAGACAGTGCAAACTACCTTAGTGCTTACCAAACAGTTCGTCAGGTTAGCTTAGGAGTTCTTGATATGGCATGGCACGACACAAAAAACACTATTAATGAATCTGTTGGCGATTTTGAAAAGAAAGTTGTAGAACAATTTGATTTGCTGCCAAAAGTTGAAGGAGTTAATACCTCTTGCTCGTTTTCGCATATTTTCCAAGGTGGTTACTCAGCTGGTTACTACAGTTATAAATGGGCAGAAGTGCTTGAAGCCGATGCTTTTGAATATTTCAAAGAAACTGGAGTTTTTAATAAAGAAACTGCTCGAAAATTCAGAGAAAATATTCTTTCAAAAGGCGGAAGTGCTCACCCAATGACTCTTTATAAAAATTTTAGAGGAAAAGAGCCTAGTGCTGAAGCACTTTTGAGGAAAAGTGGGTTGAAATAAACTGAATATTAATAAAACAAAAATCATAAAGTTTATTGCTCTAACTTTTAAGTTTTAAATGCTTTTTATTAAACAAATAAAGCCCAATAATTAAGTAAATTAGTGAAATTATTGAAGAATATATTATTTGATAATTAAGGTCGAGAATTGATTTTCCATCATTAAAAACTGAATTAAGCGAAGTTACTGCCATTCCAACCGGTAAAAAATCGTTCCAACAAATACCATTATCGAAGAGATAAAACATTGGATTTCTTGGAATTGGAATCATTGCTCCACTGAAAAATATTAATACAAATAATGGAAATTGCCCGGCTACGACAAAGATTGTTGCATTTTTGCAAAAACTAACAACTATAAATGTAATTCCGATAATTCCAATAAAAGCAATCATACAAATAATAATTACAGAACTTATTGAACCTAAACTCCTAAAACCAAACAAAGTTGCTAAAAAATATGTTGAAATAACTGAAATAATTCCAACAATAATTTGTGTAAGTGTAACTCCACTTACATAATCAAAAACGGTCATTTTAGTGAGTTTCAATCTATCAAGTGATTTATCTTCTATGTCTCTTATTATTAACATTCCAGCCGAAAACAAAAGCATAATTACTGATAAAATTAATATTCCGGGAATCTGCATTTCAAAATCGCTTCGTTTCAATTTCTCTTCATCAATAAAAGTTTCTTC
>MENC01000298.1:6059-9922 GCA_001768155.1 Bacteroidetes bacterium GWA2_30_7 | reverse complement strand
CTTTTGGAACAACGGTATCGTGTTTGGCTGTATCTATCGAATTATCAATTGTTTGACTAAAATCTTCGGGAATAACTACCATTGCATCTGCATCTCTTTTTTTGAGTGTTGCTTTTCCACTATCAACAGATGTTATTAACTTTATGTGCATTGTTTCTAATATTCGTTGGTCAGTATTACACATTTCAACAAACGAATTTCCATAATTGATATTTTTTTCAACAATTCCTTTGTCGTTATTTACAACCAAAACATTGTAATACGAAGGAAAACCGGCAGTAATTAGCCAATAAATTCCAACAAAAAAAGGTCCTAATGATATCGTAATCAATAAAGCCCAATAATCCCTGATTTGTAGGATAATATTCTTTTTTAATAAACTTAATATTTTCATGTGTTTGTATTTTATTTTTTGACAAGATTTACAGGATATATCTTGTTAATCCAGTAATCCTGTCTAAATCTTTACCTTCCTCTGTTTATATTTTAGTTTGTATCTCACTCTTTCTCACTTTCTCACTTTCATTCTTTCACTCTTTCATTCTCTTAACCTCCTGCCAGTTAAATTAATAAATATGTCTTCTAATGAATTTTCTCTTAATTTTATTTCACAAACCTTTAGTGAATTATCTTTCAGCGTTTTAAGGATTTCCGGCAATTTATCGAAAATTAAATTATCAGAAATTAGTAAATGATTGTTTAATAAATTCATCTTAATTTCGAATTTACTTAAAATTTTTTGAGCATTTTCTGCAAGATTTATGTTTTCAAATTCAATTTCTAAAATATTTTCTTCACGATTTTTCTTTTTCAGATTTTCGATTGTATCCATAGCTAAAAGTTGACCATGGTCGATTATAGCAACATGATTACAAACACGTTCAGCCTCGTCCATGTTGTGGGTGGTAAGAATTACAGTTTTGATTTTTGCCAACGATTTAATATAATCTCTTACTAAAATCCGGCTTTGAGGGTCGAGTCCAGCTTCTGGCTCATCAAGTACAATAATTTCGGGGTCGTGCATTAATGCTAAAATTATATTCATTCTTCGTTGCATTCCACCAGATAATGTGCCTGCGAGTTTATTTTTTTTTGCTTCTAAACCCATGTCAATTAATAGTTTATCGGCTCTTTGTTTTGCAACGCTTGATTTTACACCATACATTTCTGCAATGTGTATCAATTGCTCTTTGCAAGTAAGTTTTGTCCATAAAACTAAATGCTGAGGGCATACTCCTACTTTTGTTCTAAGAGATTTGTCGCCTCCTGCAACTTTTTGACCTTTAAGATACAAACTTCCAGAAGTTGGTTGTAATAATCCACACATCATATTTATTGAAGTACTTTTTCCTGCACCGTTTGGTCCTAAAAAACCAAATATTTCACCTTCATGAACTTCCAGTGATAAATCGTTTACAGCAACCAAATCACCAAAGTTTTTTTGTAAATTTTCGGTTCTAAGAACTACATTATTTGCCATTTGATATAGTTATTAATTAATTGTATTTCAAATAGTATATTTATTAATTGATAAAAATAAAAAAAATTATCGAATAATTAAATTCGGCACTACTTAACTGCGTTTTATTTCTCGCAAAATATTATGTCACGCAAAGACGCAATGTACGCAAAGTGATAAGACCGCAAGGTTTTAAAAAATCATTAATGATTTTTTTCTTTGCGTTCTTACAGGTATTTGCAATGGCTATTTCGTTTTCAGTCATAAGCCATTGCGTTCTTTGCGTCTTTGCGTGACAATTTTTATGTCTGCTGAGTTGTTACTTAAATTCCGTTTAAAAAAAGTGGGCTAACTATAATTGTTCATGCTTATATTTTTAAAAAAAAGATATATTTGTTTTTAGAAATGATAAAAAATAAATAACACAATCAAATTATGGAAGAAATGAACAAGACATTTTTACCGAGACTTAATGATTTTAGTGAATTGTTTAAAGAAGTTCAGAAGCAACATGTTCAACATATTATGAACCTTAGTGAGCAACAGAAACTTTTGAAGGAAAATATATCTGATATCAAAACCGAACTTAAAGCATTAACCATACTTCAAAAATTAAATGACAAAGAAGCTGAACATTTTCAAAAATATACTGAAATTGAAAATAAAATTCAAACTTTTGAAAAACATATTGCTGCATTTAGAGTTGTTTATCAGCAATATATAAATGATACTAACTTTATGTTAGGCAAAATAAGTTGCCATTGGGGAGGATACATAGAGCAGATTGGGGTTGAATTTATTTTAAATTTACTTCGTAAAGAATATGGAGTACATACTTGGTATCAGAAATATAAACGCTATTGGCATAAATCAAAAAATGTAGAATTAGATTTAGTAGCACTAAGCGATACTCATGCGTATATTATTGAGGTTAAGAATCAACTTAAACCTGAAGTTATACAGCAAATATTAATATCACAAGATAAAATAAATGAACATATTCCTGAATTATCGCATTTAACGAAACAACCTGTAGTAATGTGTGTTCATGGAGATGAAGCGATTTTAAATATGCTTGGATGGGCAAATGTATGGGTATTGAAATACGCAGGATTTGAAACAGAAAATCAGGAAAATAATTGGGAGTGGATACAAAGACCCGAATAACAAACTTTGCAAACTATCTATTATTTTTTGAAAATATTTTTAAAATTCTAAATTAAAATTGCAATATTAGAAATTTCAGAAATTAACGGTTTCGGGCTTTGCGTTGGTGTGCTTTTGAAACCGAAAACTGTCTGCCAGCACCAAAGTTTATTAGAAGCTCAAATATTTCTATTCGCATTGTCTGCCCACTAACGCAAAACCCGTGTTAGGCAATCGTTGTTTAGTCTTTGTAATATAAAAAGTAATATGCTTCCACATTGTCTAAATACGCTCCGTCAAAACCTGCATTAATAATTTTTTTCATGTAGGAGTTGTCATTGCCATAAATAATATCCTGCCAGTCTTTTTTCCAAAATTTAACCCAAAATTCATCTTCATATCCGTCATACTTTCTTTTTAGCCATAATGGATGATGAAGCCCCCAGTTTTTCTTCCAGTAATACCGGAATTTTTCTGCTGAACCAATATTTATGTATGAAATCACAAGTCGCTGTCCGCCATTTGCCTTTGTTTTTAATTGATTTATTTCAGATGATGTAAATTCTGTTCCGTCAAAAAACAGGTCAATTAAAACTACATCAAAATTCGTGAGTGATATAGCGTTAATCATTTCTTGTTTTGATGAGTAATTGTCTGTACTAATGAGATATAAATGATTTTGAGCAAGAGATAGATTTGTAATATTTATTTGGTTTTCGTTTGGAACGCTGTCTGGAATTTGTTTATAATGGTAATTGTCGCTATTCCTTGTAAAACAAATAAATCCTTCATTGTAATTTCTGGAGAAAGCGTCTGAGATATTATTGTTGTCGGAAACGAATTCGGACACCATTACTTTTTTTGTTGTCTTGAACTGTTGAAGCATAGAAAGTCGTTCGCCATCTAAAGCATAAGTGCCATTATAAAAAAGTTCCTCAACGCCAATTCCGTTTATTGAACTCATATAAGATGAATTCTGTCCGTCATTGGGGTCAATATTATTAAACGCCAGTTCAATTCCATTTTGAGGAATAATTATAAAGTCGGGGTCATATCCTCTTGCATAATTAGAAATGTCAATTACAAAGTCCTGCATTTTTTCTGCTGCTTTGTCTGATCGTTTTTCTTTTGAGCAAGAAAACAAAGCTGTCGAAATAATGAATATTAAAATTATCCTTTTCATTTTGGTCAGTCTTTTACAATGTTGCCTAACTTTAATATTTAAAACTACTTCCTCCCAAAAATTCTCTGATAATTG
>MENC01000298.1:5594-6051 GCA_001768155.1 Bacteroidetes bacterium GWA2_30_7 | reverse complement strand
TTCGTTTAAAATAGGTAAAGCATGTCGCTTTAATACAGCTATTTCGTAAAGTAAGGCTGAATTAAAAATTGCATTTGATTCTTCCTGAAATGTGAAAATATGTTTTTCTTCGCCTCTTCTGACACTGGGCCATCGTTTGATTGTATCATTAGCTGAATAACCTCTGTATTTATAATCTCTTACCATTCTTCTTAATAAACGATTATCTGTGGTTGGAATTCGGTTATGATTGTCAATAGATATTTGAGTTAATGCAGAAACATAAATTTTGAATTTCACATCATCATTTATCATTTTTGTAAGCCCCGGATTTAAACCATGAATTCCTTCAACAATAAATAACGTTCCATTATTTATTTGAGTCTTTTTTCCGGTAAATACTTTCTTGCCTTTAGCAAAATCAAATTTTGGTAATTCAACTTCTTCGCCATTCATTAAGGCAATCATACATTTATTA
>MENC01000298.1:0-5583 GCA_001768155.1 Bacteroidetes bacterium GWA2_30_7 | reverse complement strand
ATCAATTGCTTCAAGGCATTCAAAGTCAAAATCGCCATTTACTTCTTGTGGTGTTTGTTCTCTTTCTACAAAATAGTCGTCAAGTGAAATTAACATCGTTTTGAATCCAATAACCTGAAGTTGAATAGATAGGCGTTTACAAAAAGATGTTTTTCCGGAAGATGAAGGACCAGAAATAAGAACGAGTTTAACCTTATCTCTATCTCCACAAATTTGGTCGGCTATTTGAGCAATACGTTTTTCGTGCAAAGCTTCAGAAATTTTTACAATCTCCCCTATTTTCTTATTATCAATAAGTTCGTTTAAATTTCCAACATTATCAACACCTAAAATTTTTGCCCATTTTTTATGCTCTTTAAAAATTTCAAATATTTTTTCTTCTTTTTTTTGCTCTTCAAGTACTTTTGGATTATCTTGACTTGGGAAACATAATAACATTCCTTCGTGATGCTTAATTAAATCGAAAATATTTAAATAGCCTGTACTTGGAAGTAAATATCCATAGAAATAGTCAACTGTATCGTCTAAATAATAAACAGAAGTGTACATTAATTTTCTGTTTTGAAATAACTTACATTTGTCTTCCTGATTATTTTTTCTGTAAATTTCTATTGCATCTTCGTTATAAACTTCTTCTCGAATAAAAGGAATATCAGAATCAATAATTTCTTGCATTCTAGTTTTTATTTTTTCTACATCGTCGGCATAAATAATTCCATCTAATCCTTCAATTTCACAATACAAACCCCTTGATACAGAGTGAGATATTTTAAGAGTTGCTTTAGTAAATCTTTCGTTAAATGCTTTAATCAATACAAATGTAAGCGACCTCTTGTACATTCTCAAGCCAATTGGTTCAGAAATATCAATAAATTCGATGTGTTTTGGGTTAAATATTTCGTAAGATAATTCTTGAAGTTCGTTATTAACTTTAGCACCAATTGGTGGATATTTTAATTTAAGTTTAATTTTTTTAGATATTGTATTTAAGTCTGTTCCGGCAGAAAAAAAATAGGTTTTATTATCATTTACACAAGTAATTTTTAATTGTTTACGCATACGTTGTATTTTATTGTTATTCAGCTATTAAATTTAATAAATCATCATAAAGTGCCTTATCAGAAGGTCTTTTAGCATTTTCATCGACAATATTACCTTTTTTATCAATAATTACATAACGAGGAATCGAAGAAATTCCAAAAAATTTTACAACTTCCGATTTCCAACCACCAGTTGAAATAGTGTTAATGCCTTCAATTTCATTTTGTTCGATGGCATTTTTCCAGTTCATTTCGTTGTCGTCTATTGAAATATAAAGAAAAACTATTTTTTTCTTTTGTGCATCAGTAAATTTATGTTTTAGCTCTTTTGAAAAAGGAAATTGCTGACGACAAGGTCCGCACCAGCTAGCCCAAACATCAACATAAATTATTTTTCCTTTAAAATCAGATAGTTTAACATTTTTACCATCAACAGATATAAGAGTTAATTTTGAATTACTTGTTGTTTTTTTAGGTGGTTTAATATTAGAATCAGTTGTTGCAGATTGTTTTTCTTCAGATTTTTGAAAGATATAATTTTTGTATATTTTTTCAACTACTGGTGAATATTTTTTTATAGAATCGTTCGTTTTTAATTCATTGAATACTAACAAATAATTGTTGTTGGAAATGTTTTTTTGACTTGATATTAATAATAAACTTAATAGGTAAGATTTAACCTCGCTTGTAAAAGAATTATTAATAAAATAAAATTTATTAAGAAAAAATAAATCGGGAGATTTAAAAGATTGAAATTCATTGTTTTTTAGCGTATTATACGAACTGAAAAAATCAATAAATTGTCGAAATTCCAAAGAAATCAAATATTTATTATTATTCAAATTTAGATTCTTAGTTGGAGCAATAATAATTTCAGGAAGTTCGGTTATTGAAAGATTTGAATTTACTACCATATTTAAAAAAGGTTCGTTATAAATTTGGTATAAATAATTGAATTTAATTTTATTCTCAATGAAATTAATAAAGTCTTTGCTCAGACTGCTTTTTTCAGAATAATTCTTTAAAAATTCAATATGAGTAGTCATGTTTTGATAAAGAACAATCTCAAGATTATCAATACTTTGATTTGTTAATTTTTTTTGAACTTCTGTAATTGAAAAGTCATTTTTAAATTTTGTATTGAACTCTTTTAAAAAAATATTGTTTTTTGATGAATTATCTTCTGATAAAAAAACTATCGCATTATTATCAAATTTAATTTCTAAATTATTGTTAGGTTCGATGTAAATATCAGTTGTAATATTATTTACCTTTAATATACAAATAATTGGTTTATTTATACTTAAATCGAACTTAAATTCCGATTTACATATTTTAGTAATTGACTCATTTAATGAATCATCTGGATAAATATTGCCAAGTATTAATGTTAAAGTATCATTATTATTACAATTACCATAAATAGTTGTATTTTGAGAATATACGCAACAATTAATCATAAAATACACAAATATTATTGACAATATTTTAAGCATTATATAAAGTTATTTAAATGAGAGTTATTGTTAAATGTGTATAATTGTTTAAATATTAAAGTTGTTAAATCTTTCATCAAATTTATTTAATATCTTAATGGTTCTCTGCTTGTGTGGCGTATTCTTAATATATAAATGGTGTTGTTTTCAATAAAATATGATATTCTATAATTATAAACTATAAAAGCTCTATAATTACCATCATTATTTATTTTAAAACGGTCTAAAGGATGTGCAGTTTCAAATAAGGATAATGCTTCAACTTCATCTAAAATTGCATTTCCAACTATGAATGCTGCATTTTCTGATTCTTTTTGTAGGTATTCTAAAATTTCATTAAAATGAACAACAGCTTCATTTCTCCATGCAACCTTTATTTTCTCTTTAGCCATTTTGCAGTCTGTTTTATTACATCCTTATGGCTTGTTGTTTTTCCCTCACGAACTTCTTTAACAGCCAATTCAATTTCTGCATTATATTGTTCAATACTTATGCGTTTTCCTTTTGTATCAATATGTAAAATATTTTTTACCATATCTAATACCAATTCTTGTTGATGTGCCGATAATAATGGCAGATATGCGTTTAACTCATTTTTTACAGTTATAGTGTTCATAGTTAATTTTTAAGTTATAATATTTAATTCTGATTGGATATATTAATATTTAAGCTCAACCTTTCTGAAGGAGCTTCACCCAGTTTCTAAATTTATACCTGTTTATTAAGCAAATCTTGATTACATAAAACCTTAAATCCTTCGTTTGTTAGTATAAAGTTAAGGATATTTTATTTGTAAACAAAAATTCATTTTCTTCTTGAAGTCAATGAGTTAATAAATCGGCTCTTGAATGTTCAATAATTTATTGATTTAATACCCAAGATTGTAATCCTTGTGATGTTAATTTACTGACTTCATCTGTAGCTTCTTGCTTAGTTGAAAATGAATTATAAGATACTCTGATTTTTCCGTTACCTGAATCAAGAATTTGTGAATTATATCCTTTTTCTATCAATTTCTGCATGAATTTTTCAGCTTCCTTAGTAGTTGCAAAGCTGCCTGCAATTGCATGAAACTTTAAATTATCGGAATTGTTACTGCTAACATTGGTAGAAACTTTTTCTGTAACTGTTTTAGTTTCTTCAGTTACTGCTTTTTCGGCAGTTTTTTCATTTTCGGTAACTGTTTCAGATTTTATTACTTCTGTTTCACCATTTGTTTGTGTTAATACAGAATCAGTTGTAGTTGTAGTTTCTCCATCTTTAACTTTTACATTTTTAGTTACTTTAACAATTTCTTTTTTATGTTCAGATTTCCCCGAAAATCCATGCACTAATTCAACTACTTTTTCTTTAAAAACATAACCAACTGCACCTAATATTATTAATGGAATTACAATAGCTGCAACAATAATAAGCGGTTTTAGCGATTTTTTCGGCTTTTGACTTGAAGTTTTCTTTAGTTCTTTTTCTATTGTTTTTTTATCTTTAACAGGCTTTTTGGGTTCAGTTTTTACTTCTTTTTTCTTTTCGTCAATTATTTTATTTTCAATTATATCGACAGTTTTTTTATCATCAATATTTTGATTTTCATCAATATTTGACTCATCAGCTACATTAAATTCTACAAGATTTCCTTTGTTTTCAATAACTTCATTAGACTCTTCTTTTATTATTTTATTTTCAATTACGTTATTATTTTCAACTGTTTTTTCAATTGGTTTTTCATCAATAATTATATTATTATATGATGTTTTTGTATGATTTTCAATTTCAAGAATTTCGTCTTTTATAGAGATTTCAGGTGCTGAAACTTCATCAACATTATGCTTAATGTTAGAAATTTCCTCACTGTCTGTAACCATTTCAAGAATGTCATTTTTAACTGTTGTTGAAGATTCATTAATTTTTTCAACTACAGGTTCATTTTTAGTTTCAATTTCTACTTTTATTTCAGTTTCAATTGGTCTAAAGTTAATATATCCCTTTTGGTCTTTATAAAGCATCCCAAATTCATCAATTTCAAACTTCGATTCTGAAACTAAAGCATTATTAATTTCACGAATATAATTTGCAACTTTTAATTGGGCATTACTAATATCAATACCTTCTTTTTCAGACACAAATCCTGATAATGTTCCGTCATTATATTTTAGTACATCGTTAAAAAACAGAACTTTTTTATCGTCAATATCTTTTGTAAGGAATGCTCCTAAATCGGGTAAAATTAATCTCGATTGTTTTTCAATAATTTCCTTAATATACTTATGTATCATATTTTTATAATTTTTTTTAATTATTAATAATTAGTTTCGCAAAAGGCTCGGCAATATAATTATCATATCTTGTACAAACATGTGAACCAAAATATATTGCAGTTTGAATTATTTCATCCCACTCAGTTTTTGAGCAACTTATGAGATTTTTCAGTGTAATATCATTTTTTATTAGCGAATAAATTAAACCTGCATTAAAGCTATCACCAGCTCCGATTGTACTAATAACTTCAATTTTAGGAACGCTATAATTTTTTACAATATTTTCGGTATATAAAAAAGCACCTCTTGCGTTAGCAGTGAAAATCAGATTTTTACAACCATATTTTTGAACAATATCATATACTTTATCGGGTTCTTGTTCATCAAAAATTAACGAAAAATCTTCGTTTGAACCTCGAACTAAATCGGCATAATAAATATTTTCCTGAATAGTTTTTTTATAATTATCAAATTCCGAAAAGTATGATTTTCTGAAGTTTGGGTCGTAAATTACAAAAGTGCCTTTGTCTTTTGCTTTATTAATGATTCTTAAAAGATTTTCTCTTTTAATGGGCCACAAAGAGTAAAACGAACCAAATAAAATTATATCTTCATCGGTAAAGTCCGGAACTTTGTGGTCGTTAATTTCGTTAGGATAAATTTTATAAAATGTGTAATCGGCATTGTTGTACTGGTCTAAAAAAGCTAAAGATATGGGCGATTTTCCATTGCTATACCTTACTACATAGTCAGTATTTACATTATTATTTTTTAAAAAATCTTCAAATAAAT
>MENC01000297.1:14060-16806 GCA_001768155.1 Bacteroidetes bacterium GWA2_30_7 | reverse complement strand
GCTTAACACAGTAACACAGCTTGTCCCGATTTTATTTCGGGAAATTTAAAACAATCAAAGATTGTTTTTTGAGAAAAATCTATGAAAGAAATCTGTGAACATAGCGAAGCGACTCACGAATACTTTTTAAAAATAGACAATAAATGAGTAAAATTAGTATAATTTGTGGTAAAAGAAATCATAAATATCAGTGTAAATAATAGTTAAGGCACAAAATCATTGGTTTACCTTATTAGCGAAATAATTTCAGAATAATTTTTTTCACCAATTTCAACATCAATATAATATATACCATTTGGTTGAGAGCTTAGGTTTATTGGGTTATTGTAATTTCCTTTAGACCTTCTATTCGACTCTGTATAAATAACATCACCTAAGTTATTTAATACTCTAATATTTACTTTTTCTGACTTATTCAGTGAAAGTGAAACGTTAAAAGTCCCTGCATTTGGATTTGGATATACATTTATTCCAGATTCTTTTGTTAAAATCTCCGATTTTGATGTAGTAATATCGTCAGTTTCGCAATACGCATTAGAACAGCCGTTTCCATCGGTATAAATATAAACAACTGTATGACTTCCGACTCCGGCAATAGAAGGATTAAACGAATTTCCAGTAACACCTGTACCTACAAATGTGCCACCAGAAGGAGTTCCATATAATGTAACAGAGGCATCGTTTAAATTAAAATTTGGATTAAGTCCGCTAATACTTAGGCTTGGAGAATTATTTATTGTAACACTTTGATTAATTGTGTTACTACATCCGGTTGACGGGTTTGTGTAAGAATATGAAATACTATTTGAGCCAATATTTGCACTTGCAGGTATAAATAAATCACCGCTAACTCCATTTCCTGAAAAAACTCCTCCAGAAGGAGAACCTGATAACGAAACAGGTATCGAATTGACACAATAACCGGTATTAAAATCAATAATTGATAGATTTGGTAATGGATTTATTGTAATAGTAGCAGTATCTCTTGCACTTTCGCAAGAACCATCGTAATTTGCAACATAATAAGTAGTAGTAGAAGTAAGAAAAGGTGTTGTATATGTGCTACCAATATTTATATAAGTTCCGCCGATAGGAGTATTATACCATAAGTAATTTGTACCACCGGTTGCAGTTAAAGTGTATGTGCCACTACCACAAGCTGATGAGTCGTTGGCGGTTGGAATTGAGGTTGTACATCCAGTGTAATTATAAATAGTTGCAATTTCTGTAGTATTTAATACTCTATTATAAACAAGTATATCGTCTAACCCCCCATTATGAAAAACTCCATAAGAACTATTAGCATATCTTGTACCCAAAACAGCTCTTGTAGGACTTGTAATATTACCATATTGACCATTATTAGTTCCCCAACCAGTAGTTATTGATAATAAATTATTATCTAAATATATTTTAGCTGATACTCCATCAAAAACACAAATTATATTATGCCAATTATTATCAAAAAGTAAGTTCCTGTTTGTAGTAGTGTACCCGGCAATATAATAATCAGTAGAGCTACTATAATTTGAAATTGTTATTATTTCATTTGTTAATTTATCAGTAGTGTTATTTCCAATAACTATTGTAGTACCATTATCCCCAATGTTATTTGTAACTGAATAAATAGCATGAACATCATCAACGCTTGATTTAACCCAAAAAGAAACAGTTGCTGGTTGCTGAAAATTAAAACTCGAAGCATTGGTGCTAAGGTCAATATAATTATTAACTCCATTAAAACTATAAGCGCTATTTGCGTTTCCAAACCTGTCGTTTGCTAAAGTTGCTCCACTTGATGTGCCATTATACCCATTTCCGCTTTCATCATTTGCATTACCATTAAAAGGATAATATGCAACTATGCCATTCGTTGGAATTTGAGCAAAACCTAATAAATTTAATAAACTTATTACAAGAGTTAAAGTAATTGTTTTCATAGTTATATTTTTTACAAAATTAAAAATACTAGTCTTTTTTTTTAAAGATTTTATTTAAAGATGGCGTTTAATAATTTAACGAAGATTTAAATTAAACGATTTTTTTTATTATTACCAAAACAGTAACTTTGAAATAAATATTTTTTAAGTGGAAAATAATATTAGAGTTGTAATTTTAACTGAGGCTGGTGAAGATATTGGGCTTGGTCATCTAATGAGATGTTTTGCAATTTATGATGTTTTTGCAAAAAATGGATATTCCCCTCTTTTAGTAATCAACTCAAATATACTAATAGATTATTTTATTGAAGATAGAAATTATACTTTGATTAACTGGTTAGTAGAAAAAGAAAAAACTAAAGAATTACTAAATAATGTAGATATTGTATTTATAGATTCGTATTTAGCTGATGAAAGTAAATATGCTGAAATTGCTT
This sequence comes from Bacteroidetes bacterium GWA2_30_7, assembly GCA_001768155.1. GTDB lineage: Bacteria > Bacteroidota > Bacteroidia > Bacteroidales > GWF2-33-38 > GWA2-31-9. The sequence continues at coordinate 14,429 of MENC01000297.1, read as the reverse complement.
CATTGGCTAAATTATCAGTATATATTGATGATAACTATCGAATAAATTATCCAAAAGGAATTATTCTAAATTCATTAGTAAATGCTGATACTGTTTACAAAAAAGATTTAAAAAAATACAATTATCTTCTTGGCAGTAAATTTCAGACACTTCGAAGAGATTTTTGGAATTTACAAAATAAAATAATTAAAAAAAAAATAAATACTATTTTAATAACATTGGGCGGAAATGATTTAAGAAATTTATCCGAACTTTTTTTAAAAACAGTAACTAATCAATTTTCACATTTAAGAAAAATTTTTATTCTAGGTTCAAATTATAACCTAACTAAGCTTAATTATTTGATAGATGAGAAAACGGAATTGTATC
>MENC01000297.1:6773-14038 GCA_001768155.1 Bacteroidetes bacterium GWA2_30_7 | reverse complement strand
GTGTAGCAGATAATCAAAAAAATAATATTGAAGGTTGGCAAAATGCTAATTTAATTGTCAATCTTGGGTTATGGAGTGATATAAATGAAGAAAAGATTATTGCAGGAATAAATAAATTATCAAAATATGAAACAAGGCTAGAAATAAATCGTATAATGAAAAGTTATTTTAGCTTTGAAAGTAACAGTCTATTAATTAATCAAATATTAAAAATATTCAATAAATAAGCAATAAGTAGTTGAATTTTACATATATTTGAAATCATAACATTTTACATGAAATTAAAGTTTAATAAAATCAACATTAATAACCTAGAGCAAATTCGATTTTGGCGAATGTTGCCAGAAGTAACTAAATACATGTACTCCGACCCAGTCTTATCACCCGAAGGTCAATTAAAATGGTATAACTTAAAAGTACTTAACAATCCAAATGAAAAATATTGGTTAATTAACGTTGATGCAAAAAATATTGGTTTAGTTAATTTTTATAACATTGACAATGTTAATCAAAGAGCCTACTGGGCATATTATATTGCCGAAAATGGTTATCAAGGAAAAGGTATTGGGAAATTAGTAGAATTAAACATGCTGAAATATTGTTTTGAAGTTTTAAACTTTAACAAACTTTGTTGTGAGGTTTTTTGCTTCAATGATATGGTTATTAAACTACATGAAAAATTTGGTTCTAAAGTAGAAGGTACGCTTAGAAAGCATATTCGAAAAAACGATGACTATTTTGATATCGTTTCTATGGGAATATTAAAAGAAGAGTGGCAATTAATTAAAAATAACTTTGATTTTGAAATAATTGAAATTGAAGAATAAAATCGTTAAATAAATAAAACCTATCGTTTAATAATTTTTTACTATCGTTAAATAATACAATCAATAAAAATATATTGAAATTTATAAATTTGAAAAAATTATTTATATGAAAAAAAATCTATTTATCATTTGTTTAATTTTATTAGAATTAAACATTAGTGCACAAGTATTAAATAATACTTGGTATTTTAGTAGCACGTTAAAAGGATTGTATTTTGATTTATCGAACAATTCAGTGTCAATTACAAATGAACATACTCCTATGCCTGGTAGCGGAGGCTCTGGTGTTGCTGTAGATTCAATTACTGGCAATGTTTTATTTTATACAAATGGTTGCAGTATTTGGGATAAATCACATCAGATTATGCCAAACGGTTACGGTTTATTGGGAGACAGTGCAACAATTCAAAATGGATTAGTTTGTTATTACCCAAATCATCCAAATAAGTATTTTGTAATTAGTAATAATGGCGAAGCCCCAAATACTGGTTATGGATTTTATAGCATAGTTGACATGTCTTTAATTGGAAATGGAGACTCATTGAATCCAAATGGAGATGTTATTTCAGGAAATAAAAACATTTCATTTGTTGATTCTACAAGTGAGGGAATGATGATTTTACAGGGCACTAATAATAATTTTTGGTTAATTGTTCCAAGAATAAATTCCTCATACATAAGAATTTATTCAATTACTGAAAATGGAATTAACTTATATTCAACCCATACATTAAATACTTTTTTAAGATATCCCGAATGTATAAGATATAACGAAAATACTGGAAAAATCGCCTTTGCAAGTATGCAAGAAGCTGACCCAATTGTAATTGCAGATTTTAATATTTATTCAGGAGAAATTTCAAATGAATTTACTGTTCCAGGGACACCCTTTGGGGCTTCAACTACTTGTTGGCATGGTGTTTTTGATATGGATTGGTCAGTTGATGGTTCAAAATTATATTTGTCAAAATATAGAGATTCAAGTCCTGTAACTTCCGGTAAAATTTATCAGTATGATTTAAACAATTCTTCTAATAGTCCAGTTATAGTTTATTCTATACCTTCAACAGAATTTTCTAAATCAATGAGAGGTATGAAAAGGGGACCTGATAATAAAATATATTTTATTTATATAAATACTCAATTTTCAGATACAAGATATATTGGTGTAATAAATAATCCAAATTTAGCTGGAAGTGCATGTAATGTAAACCCAACTGCTTTAGATATGGGAATTTCGTTAAACAATACACATAAACTACCCGAATTTCTTTTACCTCTTCATATTAGCACGTTAGAACTTACAGTTTCTGTTTCATCAACAGATGTGACTTCTTATGGAGTTTGCAATGGTTCAGCATCAGCAGTAATATCTGGCGGAAATCCGCCGTATTCATACTTATGGAATAATGGAAATACATTAAGTTCTATTGATAGTCTTTGTGCGGGTAATTATTCTGTAACTATTACAGATGCTAATTCTAATACAATTACATCAAATATCACTATTAATGAACCTGTTGCTTCGCATTCTCTTGATTATATCTGGTATTTCAGCACTACATCTAAAGGATTATATTTCGATTTAGAGAATAATTATGTTACTGTTACAAACGACCACACCCCTCTTCAGGGAAGTGGTGGAGTTGGTGTTGCTGTTGACTCAATTAGCGGAAATGTAATGTTTTATACAGATGGAAACAAAGTTTGGGACAAAAATCATCAACAAATGATAAATGGCTTTAGTCTAAGTGGCGATATTAATACTGTACAAAGCGGTTTAGTTAGTTATTATCCGGGGCATCCAAATAAATATTTAATTTTTAGCAATAATGGCGAATCGCCAAATGCTGGAAATGCTTATTATAGTATAGTTGACATGACTTTACAAGGTAATGGAACTTCACAAAATCTACTTGGAGATATTGATGTAGCGAATAAAAATATTCTTTTTGCAAATTCTACTAGCGAAGGAATGATGATTGTTCCAGGTATTCATAATAATTTATGGATAATTGTTCCAAAATTCAATTCAGACGAATTGCGATTATTTGAGATTACCGAAAACGGTATTCAGCTTATTTCTACTTACAATACTGGTCATTCTTTACAAATTCCTGTTTCAGTAAAATATAGTTCAATTTCAAATAAAATTGCCATTGGAAGTATGGTAGAAACAGACCCTGTTGTTATATGTGATTTTGATAATGAAACCGGTACTTTTGCTAATGGTGTTGCAGTTCAGGGTACTCCATTCGGGACTTCTACAACTTACTGGCATGGTGTATTTGATTTAGAATGGTCTGCAAATGGTTCTAAACTTTATATTTCCAAATATCGTGTTTCTAGTCCTGCTTCTTCGGGTAAAATGTATCAATATGATTTAGATAATCCTTCAAATGCTCCTGTAGAAGTTTATTCTATTCCTTCTACACAATTTTCGTATATTTTCAAAGGACTTAAAAGAGGTCCAAATAATAAAATTTATTTTATGTATGTAAATGCCCAAATTGCTGATACAAGATATATTGGTGAAATAAATAACCCCGATTCAGCAGGTGCTGCATGTAATATTAATCCTACGGCAATTGATATGACTGTATCTTTGGGCAATTCTCATAAATTTCCTGAATTTTTAATATCATATCAAAATATTGTTTCAACTGATTCATTAACAGCAACTATTACTTTTACTAACATTTCCTGCAACTCCCAATGCAACGCCTCCGCCTCAATCACCGCAACTGGTGGTACAACCCCCTATTCATATTTATGGAGTACCGGCGAAACTACATCATCTTTAAATAATTTATGTACCGGTTCATATTCAGTTACAGTAATAGATGCTGCTTCGGATACCATAGTTCAACAAATTACTATTACCGAACCTACTGCATTAACTACAAATGTGGTTGATATTCAGGGAACCGGTTGTAATGGCGAAAATTCAGGTTCTGCTACAATATTAATTTCCGGTGGTGTTCAGCCATACATTTATAATGGAATTATTGTTTCAGATACTTTTTCAATTGCAAACTTTACAGCAGGAAATTATTCAATTAATGTTGTTGATTCAAATGCTTGTACTGCAACCACAAGCGTAATAATTCCATCTGCCGATTTTGGAACAATTACCGGTACAGTTCAATTTAGTGTTGGTTATGTTGGTGCTGGCGATGGTGTTGTGCATTTATTTAAGGCAAATGTTCCAGGATTTTACGAAGTTGATTCATCAGCAATTTATTCTAATGGTTCATTTATTCTTGAACATGTTCCGGCAGGTGATTATTTTCTATATGTAAAAATGGACAATCATTCTACTAATCCTGATTATAATATTATACATAATACTTATTACGATTCAACGTATAAATGGATTAATGCTACAATTTTAACAATGGCTTGCGGCGATTCATTAAATTTAGTTGTAAACATGTTCGAGAAATCAACCGGAGGAGAAAATGGAAACGGAAATATTACAGGAAACATTCACTATAACTCAAATAATAAGGCAATTAATGGCGAACCGATTCCAGGTGCAACTATTACTTTAGAACAAGAGCCAGACGATGCTCCAATTGCAAGTACAAATTCTGATATTACAGGTTATTACGAATTTACCGACATCCCACAGGGAATATATTCAATTTATATTGATATTCCGGGCTTATCACATATTTCAACATATTCGGTAAGTGTTACTTCAACTGACACTGTATTTACAAATCTTAACTTTATTGTTGATACAATTAGTTCTAATCAGGGCATTTATGGCGATTCTACAGTTATAGTTAATTATGTTTCTGATAATTATTCGATTTTGGTTTTTCCAAATCCGTTTATTCAGGATTTAAATATAAATTATTCAATGAATAAGACTGGAAATGTTACTTTTGAATTAATTGATATTGAAGGAAGAACGATAGACTCATACAATAAGAATGTAGATGCGGGAAATTATAACTATTCATTTAAAGGATTGAAGAATTTAGATAATGGAATTTATTTATTAAAAATAGTTGTCGATAATACAGTTTACATTAAAAAGATTATCAAAAACTAAATTTCTTATAACAATAGTTCGGTAGATTTTTATAAAGTGCTATAAATTAACAGATTATCAATGTGTTGTTTTTTATATTATTGTATTGATGCTACTTCGTGGTGCTTCATTGCGTTCGCAATGACATAACGTGCGAACAGTCAGGGTATTCGTCATTGCGAGGAACGAAGCAATCTAAAAATATAACGAACTATTATTATAAATTACAATTCTCACATATTTCAATTTCGGATTTTTTAACTAACAATTCTTGCCTGAAATTATTGAATTGATTGCTTTTCCACACTTCTAACAGATTTTGTTGAGGAAAATTTCCTAAGCAAATTGAAGCATTTTTATCGAAGCAACATGGAATTATTTTTCCATCCCAAGTAATAACCAAATGACTCCATAATCGCAAACAAGATTTCGAGCTTGTTTTAATTCGATACTCTCCATTACTCAGCTTTTTATATCTTGAATATTTTGTTTGAGTTGGCAACAAATTTTCAACCTCCGAAAAATTATAAATTTGAGCAGTTTTTAATTCGAGTTTACTGTTATATTTTTTTGCAATTTTCTTAATTTCAGGAATTTGATGTTCGTTAAATTTAAAAACTAAAAATTGAATAATTATAAAAGGATTCGATTTTTTAAGATTATTCTTTGTATTATATAATGTTTCAAGCCCTTTTAAAACTTTGTCTAAGGAACCGCCGCTTCGATATTTTGAGTATGTTTCCTGTGAGGTTCCATCTATCGAAATAATTATTCGGTCTAATCCGCTATTGATAATGTTTTCGCAATTTTCAGGAGTTAAAAAATGCCCATTTGTTGAAGTTGCTGTATAAACTCCGCTTTTATTTGCATACTTTATTATTTCAAAAAAGTTGGAAGCCATAAATGGCTCACCCTGAAAATATAACATCAAATAAATCAAATCATTTTTAAGCTTATCAATTGCATTTTTAGCCAACTCAAAATCCATATTTCCCTTATTGCGAGTTAGCGTATTCATGCCTGTCGGACATTCTGTGCATTTTAAATTGCAAAAATTATTTGGTTCTAATGTTAAGCTATATGGTTTGGCAAAAACAAATGGACTTAGAAATACTTTTGAGATTATAAACGACAGTCTTGCAGCAAAATAATTGAATACTTTACGGAAAGTTAGTTTGAAAAAAAATCTTAGAAAATCCATTGTTGAAGAATATATTTACAAAAAAGGATAGCCACGAATTGAACTAATTTATTTCACTATTGTCCGATAAAAAAAATATATTGTGCCTACGGCACTATTGTTAAAATGGGAACTGTCTTTCTACCAGTATTTTGTCTCGATGGGACAAAATTCAAAACTTCAAACCCCTCTCCCCAAATAAAATAAGAACCCCAATTTTTTCAAGGTAACCGAATAAGTAACCTTATAATTTTATGTTACAAACGACTACAATACAAATATATATCATAAATTATATTTTACAAAATTTTAATTTGACATTTTATAAACAAGGCGTAAACGGATTTGATTAACACTTTTTCGTATATTTTTCTTTTTATAGTGAATAGCTCGTAGAACTTTCCGATGAATCGGAACAAGTCGTCCCGAACTCGCTTTGGGAGCTTAAATAACAATAAAACAACACAATATACCTTCAATTTTCCTCGTAAACTTGTGCTGAACATGTCGAAGTAGGATTAACAAGAATATAGTTGGTTAGTAGTATCAAAAAATATTAACTTTGTAAAAAAAAAATTAAATGTCAGTACTAATGGAATTTGCAATGTTTCCAACCGATAAAGGCGAAAGCGTTAGCGAATATGTAAGCAAAGTAATAAAAATGATTTCTGAAAGTGGTTATGAGTATCAACTTACGGCTATGGGAACAATAATCGAAACCGAAACTTTCGATCAAGCACTTGAAATTTTAAGTAAATCACATTCAATTCTCGAACCTGTTTCGAACAGAATATCATCTAACGTGAAATTCGATATTCAGAAAAAGAAAAAAAATAGAATTTCGGGTAAAATTAAATCAATAGTTGATAAAATCGGAAATGTAAACACCTAAAATGATTAGTACTTAAAGTTATAGTTAATGTATGTAAGTAAACTCCAAAAAACAAATGACAAATAAATAACATTTTTCAAAATTTCAATTTTCAAAACCGTTTGGATATTAAGTATTTGTCATTAGGTATTTATTTGAGATTTGAGACTTGAAATTTGGTATTTCTTAAAATATGTAGTTTTCTTATAGACACTAATTAATGTATGTAATTGAAAAAATGAACTTTAAACTTTACTTTATAACTTTTTACTGTTTACTGTTTACTGTTTTCCTTCGTGCACAATGTTATACAAAAATAACAGCATTTGGAAATAGCGAAAAGCT
>MENC01000297.1:2464-6625 GCA_001768155.1 Bacteroidetes bacterium GWA2_30_7 | reverse complement strand
AAAGTTCGAGATAAATATCAGTCTTATGTTGACAAAGAAACATATAAACCACTTTTATTTGAAAGAACTGTAAACGAAGGCAATACATATACTTACAATAAATATGTTTTCGATTACAAACGAAAGAAAATTAGCTTTACATACGAAAACAAAAAAATAGCAAGATATTCCGACACAATTAATTATACAGATTGCAGTTTCGACCCAATTTCATTGCTATATTATTGTCGAAACATTGATTTTTCTAAAGTAAAAGAAAACGAAAAAATTCCACTTACAATGTATATCGATACTGTAAAATATGAAGTTTATATTCGCTATGTTGGAAAAGAAACTATTACAACCAGAAGCGACGAAACATATAACTGTATTAAATTCAGACCAATGCTTGTTGATGGGTCAATTTTTAAAGGCGGCGAAGAAATGACAGTTTGGGTTACAGATGATGAAAATAAAATCCCAATATATGTAGAAGCAAAAATAATGGTTGGAGCAATTAAAGTTTATTTGTTTGAAGCAAAAGGATTGATTCATCCACTAAATTCTTTAATTGAGAATGATTTGAAAAAGCCATAAACGTTACAAACGCCTGAATATTATAACAATTATAATTTCAAATGGTATTAAATCACTAATTCGATAATATGATAATTAAGTTTAAAATATTTAGTGCAATTATTACCTTGATAGCAATTAGTTATTGCTCATTAACTTATTGCCAGATTAGTTCTGGACAGTATAGTTTTGGATTGAACTTAGCTTTTAACCCGGAAACCAATATAATTACTGGTTATTTTGAGAATTATTCTAGATTGGAAGAAAACACTACAGAACCAAGATTATCATGTATTTTTTATATCACTGGAAAATATGATAAAAATGTCTTTAATATTAATACCTATTCCCATTTAACGAAGAAGGGTGATTTAATAAAAGGCAAAATCCAAATTAAAGATTCAACAACAATTTCAATAATTCTTAATGAGGTTCATAAAGGATGTTGGAATGTACAGCCATTTTCTGATGAGTCTGTAGATTTCTCCTTGACAACTAAGCAAAAATGGATTGAAATCAATTACATTGATATGGATAAAGCATACTTTTATAATGATAAAAATGAAAATTCAAAGAAAAAATCATTTGTTATAAAAGGAAACATTGTATATATTGACCAAATAGAGAATAATTGGATACATTGTCAATATCGTGACAAGATAATTACAGAAGGATGGTTAAAAAGACAGTCAATTAATGACTAGTCTTAAATAAGGTCTCAAACTTCGGTGTCTTTCACCTCTCAGAATATACAAATCAGGCGAAAATACCTGATTTAGGCAATTTGGACTCTGCGTCAATCAATAAAGCAGATTTCAGTAAACAGAAGTTCAGCTTTGACTTAAAATATTTCGTTACTACTGAGAATGAATGCTACAGATTTTTCTTAACATCCGCTTAACATAAACTTATTGAACATTTATAAGCTCAATTTAATTTCAGAAAAATTGCAACTTTTTTCAAACTCTGAAAGAGTTAAATTTGAATAACCCCCAATATAATTGGGGGAACTAATGCTAATAAACAGTAACACTGAAAGTGTTGAATACTCAGTATATATGTTCAACTACTCTGTAGTTGATGCTACGATTTGATTGCTTAACCGCCTATTTCATAGGCGATTATTCAAATTATCCCGATTTTAGCGGGATTAAAAATCTTTGAAATCAATATGCAAAAAGTAACATCAATATTTTTTTTATTATTTTTTCTTTTTAAATGTCCGAATTTCATGGAAGTTTACAATTGAATTTGTCCGCTTGACAATAAAATATGTCCGCATAAAAACATTTTGTTAATCTTTCGTAAGTTTTCTGTACTAAATTTGCACCGTTATGAATTCAACTATTAAAATAACGAAACTTATTAAAATTGCACTTTTTACTTCCTTTCTAATCGGGGCATTCGCAATTGCTCTTCATGCAATTTTCGAATCGGTTCCTGCAACAAAGTTTTTAAAAATCGGATTACTCCTTGCTTTGTTCATTTTTATTATCTGGTTAATAAACATAACCCTTCTTTATTTCAGTGAAAAATATTTTAAAAATAAGTCCACCGAATATACTCGTTACATTGTCAGTTACATTATCTGCATTACCCTAATCATATTCGCCAGAGTATTTTTAAAATCTGCTATGTCCGACGAAAGAGAAACAGAACACTTTCTAAGGCACAATCCCGAAATAATTCTTACCAGAGGTGGATTATATGCAAGTATTATATTGGGCTTTGCTCTAAACACAATAGTATTGATAATTCAGGATTTAATTTTACTTCAGGAAAAAAAAGCAAGAGTTGAGCTTGAAAATGCAGAATTAAAAATCAAAAATGTAGAAGCAACAAACCAACAGTTAAAGCAGCAAATCCATCCGCATTTTTTATTTAACTCTTTAAACACACTGAAAGTACTTATAAAGAAAAATCCCGACAAAGCCGAAGATTACCTTATAATGCTATCTGATTTTTTAAGAACATCTATTTCTACCGACACGCCCAATATTGTAAAGTTGAAAGACGAAATCAAACTATGCCTTGATTATCTTGTAATGCAAAAAATCCGATTCGGAGAAGCCCTACAGTACACTATAAATATTCCCGATGAAATTCAGAACTCAGCATTTGTTCCGGTTTTTTCACTTTTACCTCTTATGGAAAATGCCATCAAGCATAACAAACTCACAAATGAATTACCTTTGCATATTCAATTGCAATACGCAAACGGTATAATTACTACAACCAATAACATACAACCCAAATTATCTTCCGAACCATCTACAGGTTTGGGGTTGGAAAACCTGGCGGAACGATACAGAATTTTATCGGGAGACGAAATAATAATAAACAATGACCGGAATATCTTTTCCGTAAGTATAAAAATACTTGACCATGAGAATAGCAATCATAGAGGATGAAAAATTAACAGCAGAGGATTTGGCTGAAACAATTCTGAAAGTTGAGCCGAATATTAAAATTGTTACTACTCTGTATTCAGTAAAGGAAGCCGTTTCATATTTTCAAAAAAACGAAAAACCCGATTTAATTTTCTGCGATATTCAACTCGGAGACGGTTTAAGTTTTGAAATATTCAAAGCAATTCACACATCAACCCCTGTTATTTTTTGCACCGCATATGACGAATATGCTCTAAATGCGTTCAAAGCAAACGGAATTGACTACATCCTAAAACCATTTACAAAAAAGACAATAGCCACTGCCCTTGACAGATACAAAGAATTAAAAAATAATCTTTCCCAAAGTATCTCTGGTTACGAAAAAATATCCGAACTATTCGAAAACAGGAAAAATCAGCAAGATGCATCCGTTTTAGTTTACATTAAAGACAAAATCGTTCCTGTAAAAATAAACGACATCGCACTCTTCTACATTGAAAATGAAATAACGCACTTTTTTACTTTCAAACAAAACACGCATACCATCAATAAAACATTGGACGAATTAGAAAAACTCACAGGCAACAGTTTTTACAGGGCAAACCGAAAATTTCTCATTAGCCGGAAAGCAATCAAAGACGCATCGCAATATTTTCACCGCAAATTACTGGTAAATCTTTCCATTCCCTTCACTACTAATGAACCCATCACAATCAGCAAAGTAAAAGTTACCGATTTCCTAAACTGGTTGTCTGGAAATTAAACCATTCCATTCTTTTCACTCCTTGTTTTGTCCACTTCAATTATTTTTTAGATACAAAAAGTAATATTCTTATTCAAATTTGCAGTATAATTCATATCATTTATAAATAAAAAGTGCGGAGTCAGCACTATAATCACTGACGACAAAAAAATGAAAACAAAAATATTATTAATCGCATCAGGTGTCATTCTTACTGCTGGCGTTGCATTACACAGCGGCAATGGATGTCCTTTTGATAAGCCATGCCAGAAACTGTTCAAATCAGAAAAAGCAGTTGTTTCGGCAAAAGCGGAGAAATGCACAGTTATGAAAATCGAAACAGCCATGATTGCTAAAAAGTAATCATCATATTTCATACGAAAGGGCAATTGCCAAAACAATTGCCCATTTTCAATTTTATCAACAAAAAAATATTAACCTTTTAAAATTATAATATATGTTACACTTACATTT
>MENC01000297.1:0-2444 GCA_001768155.1 Bacteroidetes bacterium GWA2_30_7 | reverse complement strand
ATTGTAATTATTCTCCATATCATTATCCTTGCAACATTTATACACGGAATTGTTCATCATTTCATTGACAGGCACAATGCAGGTTTTAGTCATAAAGAATTGTTTGAAAACATGCACGAAGAGCAGCATTGAAACTCGTTGACACTGACGACACAAACGACAAAACGACACCGGTGGTAATACGAGGCTTGTCGTAAGTGGGCGACGAGTAACTTTGTATCTTTATGCCTCGTAATCCAAATGTTTCGTTAATAACTCATCTGCTTCTTTACAATAGTTCGGTAGATTTTTATAAAGTGCTATTAATTAGGAGATTATCAATGTATTGTTTTTTATATTATTGCATTGATGCTACTTTGTGGTGCTTCACTGCGTTCGCAATGACGTAATATGCAGACAGCCAGACTCTTCGTCATTGCGAGGAACGAAGCAATCTCAAAATATACCGAACTATTATTAATAGAAATTTCTTTTTTTCAATTCCTTCTCATTTCGATTTCCAAAATAATTTATTAAATTTATACAATTCATATTAATAATTCTATCATGAAAAATTCTTTTGTTGTTTATTTTCTGTTAATTACATTAATTTCCCCTGTTTTTGTTAATGCTCAGACTTTTGTTGGGAAGCAAGCTGAAAATCTCGTCATAGGTGCTTCAAAAGTTAATTTTGACGAAAGTCATCAAAAAATTTCATTTATCGAATTTAATGAAAAAGCTAATGTTTATAAGGATGATTTCAAAGTTTGGCTTCAAAATATGATGAAAAAAAATAACGTAAATCTTACATTATTAAATTCTCTTACCGACAAAAACAATTTCACACACGACAGATACATAATTACATATAACGGTTACGCACTTCACGATGGAATGGTTATAGTTCATTCAAAAGACAACCTAATAAAATCAATTAATGGAAATATTTATAAAGATTTTTTTGTAACAAATAAAGAAATATTATCAGAACAAATTGCCCTTCAAAATGCTCTGAATTATGTAAATGCAGATATTTACAAATGGGAAATCATGGGCGAAGAAGATTTATTAAAAGCCGAAACCAATAATACGAATGCAACTTATTATCCTGTTGCAGAAAAATATTTAGTCAGAAATAACGATTTAAATAGCTCATATTATTACACTTATCGCTTTAATATTTATTCACAAAAGCCACTCAAAAGAGCTTATATTTTTGTTGATTGTGAATCAGGAAAAATTGTAAAAGAATTAAATCTGATTCACGAAACCGACGTAAATGGAACTGCACAAACCAAATACAGCGGAACTCAGCCAATTACAACAGATTCATACAACGGAAGTTTTCGCCTGAGAGAAGTTGCTCGTGGTCAGGGAATTGAAACATATAATGCTCTTATGGGAACAGATTATGGTGCGTCAGTTGATTTTACAGACAACGACAACAATTGGAATAACATAAATGCCGAAATGGATGAAGTTGCTACTGACGCACATTGGTCAACAGAAATGACTTACGATTATTATCTGAATGTTCATTCAAGAAACAGCATTGACGATAATGGTTTCAAGCTTATGAGTTATGTTCATTTTAACCTTGTTGATTATGGCTACAATAGCAATGTAAATGCTTTCTGGGACGGACAACGAATGACCTATGGTGATGGCGAAGGAAGTATAACTCCACTTACAACCTTAGATATTTGTGGTCATGAAGTATCGCATGGGCTTACTTCAAATACTGCAAACCTTGATTATCAGGACGAATCGGGAGCATTAAACGAATCTTTCAGCGATATTTTCGGAACTGCAATTGAATTTTATGCAAAACCTACACAAGCAAATTGGACAATTGGTGATGAAATAGGTATTACTATGAGAGCTATTGATAATCCAAATTCTTATAATAAACCAGATACCTATCAAGGAAATTATTGGATTACAGATGGTTCTGACAATGGAGGTGTACATACTAACAGCTTAGTTTATTCATATTGGTTTTATTTAACTTCTGAAGGTGGAACAGGTGCTAATGATATTGGAAATTCGTATTCTGTTACAGGAATTGGAATGGACAAAGCCGAAGCAATAGCGTTCAGAACTTTAACAGTTTATCTTACAAATACTGCAAATTATGCTGATGCACGTTTTTATACAATTCAATCGGCAATTGATTTATACGGAGGCTGTTCGACAGAAGTAGAAACCGTTACAAATGCTTTTTATGCAATTGGAGTTGGAGGTCTTTATGTGTCTCAAACTTTATCAGATTTTAGTTCGTCTCTAACGGCTTTTTGCAAACCACCGGCAACTGTTGCATTTACAAATAATTCGATAAACGGAACTTCGTTTTTATGGAATTTTGGCGATGGAAATACAAGTTCTGAAATGAACCCTATTCATTCATATAATAGTTATGGAGATTTCGATGTTCGGTTAATTGCCGATGGCGGAGTGTGTGGAAT
>MENC01000296.1:17602-21404 GCA_001768155.1 Bacteroidetes bacterium GWA2_30_7 | reverse complement strand
GCCTGTACAACCATTTGCGTCAGTAATAGTTACATCATAACTTCCAACAGTTACATTAATTACTTGTGTTGTTTCACCATTCGACCATGAATAAGCAGAATAACTGCCTGCATCAAGAGTTGTTGATGAACCTGCACAATAACTTAAGTTTCCTGTAATTGATGGTGTTGGAAGTGAATTTTCAATAACAACTACACTTGCTGTACCTGAACAACCGTTTGCATCTTCTACAGTTACATCATATGTTCCGGCTGTAGCTATAATTGTTTGTGTAGTTTCAGTAGTTGACCAAATATAAGTTGAATAAGCTCCTGCATCTAAAGTTGTATTAGAACCGGCACAATAACTTAAATTTCCTGCAATTACAGGGCTTAGGTTTGTACTTTCTGATACATTTACTTCAGAAGATATTCCAACGCAACCATTAGAATCGGTAACTGTTACGGTTATAGGATTATTTGCAGTTGTTGCAGTAATACTTTGTGAAATACTACCTTCTGACCATAAATATGTAGCAAAACTTTCGGTAGTTAATGTTGTATTAAAACCAGTACAATAACTTAATGAACCAGAAATTGTAGGTACAGGTAATGCATTTTCTGTAACAACTACACTTGCAGTACCAGAACAACCGTTTCCATCGGTAACAGTAACATCGTAAGTTCCGGAAGTTACAATTACTGATTGTGTTGTTTCAGTTGTTGACCAATCATAAGATATATATATGCCTGCATCTAAAGTTGTATTTGAACCTTCACAATAACTTAATGTTCCTGTTATTGTTGGAGTTGGTAAAGCATTTTCAATCACATCAACATTTGATGAAACTCCTGTACAACCATTTGCATCTGTTACAGTTACGCTGTAAGTTCCTACAGTTGCATTAATAGTTTGAGTAGTTTCTGATGTTGACCAGTTATAAGTTGTATAAGAACCGGCATCTAAAGTTGTATTTGAGCCTGCACAATAGCTTAATGTTCCTGTTATTGATGGAGTTGGATTTGCATTTTCAATTACATCAATACTTGCAGAAATTCCTGTACAACCATTTGCATTTGTAACAGTTACGCTATAAGTACCAAATGTAACAGTATCAGTTTGAGTTACTTCTCCATTTGACCATAAATATGATGAATAAGAACCGGCATCAAGAACTGTATTTGAGCCTTCACAATAGCTTAAAGTTCCAGTTATTGTTGGAACTAAAACTACAGGTTCATTAACAGTAAAAGTAGCAGTTGTTGTACATAAATTTGCATCAGTTACTGTAACATCATTATTACCTGCTGATAAACCAGTAAGGTCTTCTGTAGTTGAAGAATTAGACCATAAATAAGTATAAGGAGTTAAACCTCCAGATACTACTAAGTCTATTGAACCGTCAGAACCTGCATTACAAGTAACATCTGTAACATTTGCTGAAGCGATTAATTCAGAAGGACCACCAACAGTAACACTTCCTGTTTTTACGCAACCATTATCATCAGTTACAGAGTAATTGAAATTACCGGCACATAAATTTGATGCATCATTAGATGTTTGAGAACTTGGGTCATTCCATAAGTAAGTGTATGGAAATACACCTCCACTAACAGTTAATATTGAACCACCATTACACACATTATAACAAGTAACATCGGATGTACTTGCTGAAATACTAATGTCGGTTGGTTGAGATATAGTAACCGAAGTATTTGTTGAACAACTATTACCATCAGTAACAGTTACAGAATATGTTCCAGCACATAAATTATTTGCAGTAGTTGAAGTTTGAGAAGAAGCATCACTCCATAAAATGCTATAAGGAGTTTGTCCACCAGTTATTTGAACTGTTGCATTACCATTACATGTTCCAAAACAAGTTGCATCTGTTAAGTTTGAAATAGAAACTGTTGGAGGATAAGTAATATCAATTGTTGCAGAATCAATAGCCGTGCAACCAGTATTATCAGTAACTGTAACATAATAAACGTCATTAGTTAAAGATGCTATTGAAGCAGTAGTAGCACTATTACTCCAGCTATAATTAAATGGAGAAACTCCTCCACTTACAACTGAAACAAAAGCTTCACCATTACTATTACCGCATGAAGCATCAAATGATAGAACTTCTAAAATAATTTCATCGGGTTGAGTAATTGTTTCTGAACCAATAGTAACACAATTATTATTATCAGTTACTGTAAAACTATAATTTCCAGAATTTAAACTTGAAATATCTTCGGAAGAAGATGAATTACTCCATAAATAAGTATATGGAGTAGAACCACCTGATACAGTTAGATTTATGCTACCATCAGCATTATTAAAACAACTTACATTACTCGCAACAGTTGAAGCCAAAAGCTCATCTGGTTGACTAACTGTATAATTATCAGAAATTGTACAACCATTATCATCGGTAACAGTAATTGTGTGAATACCTGCATAAATATTAGATAAATTTTGTGTTGTTGCACTATTATTCCATAAGTAAGTATATGATACAACACCACCTGAAACAGCAGCATTTACTGAACCATTTGTTCCACCAAAACAAGTAACATCTGTTCCAGATAAAGCTAAAGTTAACTGAGTTGGTGCTGTTATAGTAATAGAAGATGTTGCAGTACAATTATTATTATCAGTAACTGTATATGAATATGTTCCAGCAATTAAACTATATAAATCCTGATTTGTTGTTGCATCACTCCATAAATAAGAATATGGCATTGTACCACCAGTAACAGTTACATCTATTGAACCATTACTTCCGCCAAAGCAAGAAACATTAGAAACAACTTCACTAACTGCTAATACTGCAGATGGTTGAGATATAATTTCAGAAATAATAGCTTCACAACCATTACCATCAGTAATTGTAATAGAATAATTTCCAGCAACAAGATTACTTAAATCTTCAGTGGTAGCAGAATTTGACCATATATATGTATATGAAGGAGTACCACCAGTAACAGCTACATCAATTGACCCTGTAGAATTTCCAAAACAATTTACATTTGTAGCTATTGAAGAAGCAGATAATGATTCGGATGGTTGAGCAACAGCAGCATTTTCTGTAGTTTCACAATTATTAGCATCTTTTATTGTTACAGAATAACTTCCTGCACCAACTCCGCTTAAACTTTGTGAAGTTGAAGAATTAGACCATAAATAAGTGTATGGAGTAGTCCCGCCAATTACTGATAAACTTACAGTTCCATCTGTTCCATTAAAACAATTAACATCGGTAGAAGATATTGTTGATGATAATGCTACTAATGGTTGGGTAACAGTTAAAGTGCCACCTTTTGTACAGCTATTTGCGTCTGTTATTGTTACATCATAGTCTCCAGCAGCTAACGAACTTAAATCCTGATTTGTTGAACTTGTTGACCAATTGTAAGAATAAGGAGAAGTCCCACCTAATACCGAAATATCAATAGAACCATCATTTCCTCCAAAACAATTAACATTTTGAATAGAAACCACTGAATAATCTAATGAAGCAACCGGTTGACTAATAGTAACTGCGGTTGTTTTTGTACATGTGTTATTATCGGTAACTGTTAGGTTATAAACACCTGCTGTTAACGAACTGATTGTGCTTGTTGTTAATCCACCAGTCCAGTTATAAGTATATGGTGATGTACCTCCCGAAACTGTAACTGTAGCACTTCCGTTGTTACCTCCAAAGCATGAAACATTTGTGCTTGCAGTAATTGAAGCATTTAATACAGTAGGTTGTGTAATTGTAACAGAAGCCGAAGCAGAACAATTACTATTGTCGGTAACTGTTACTGAATGTATTCCAGCTATGAAA
>MENC01000296.1:8171-17551 GCA_001768155.1 Bacteroidetes bacterium GWA2_30_7 | reverse complement strand
TTTGACCATAAATAATCATAAGGGCTTGCTCCACCTGTTACCTCAACAGTAGCCATTCCATTGTTTCCACCGTTGCATAAAATATTTGTTTGACTAATTATTGCAACAGACGGTCCTGATACATCAGTTACGTTTGCTGAACCAGATACTGAACAATTATTTGCATCGGTAATTGTAAAGCCATAAGAACCAGACGCAACATTAGAAATAGTATCTGTAACTAATGCTGTATTTATTGTACTGCTTCCATTTGACCAACTGTAATCATAAGGACTAACTCCACCAGCAATATTTACAATTGCTTTACCATCGGCAGTGGCACATGAAGATTGAACTATGGCAGTTGAAAAAGTAATAGCTGTAGGTTGATTTACTGTAAATAAGCCTGTTTCGGTGCAACCATTACTATCGGTAACAGTTACATTATATATATCGGCTACTAAATTAACGGCTGTAGATGTAGTTTGAAATGCAGCATCGTCCCATGCGTAAGCATAAGGAGTTGTACCACCCGATGCAACAACTGTTGCAGAACCTGTTGATGCTCCATTACAAGTTGCATCTGAACCTGAAGTTAAAGTTGTTAAATCGGCAGGTTCGGTGATTGTTGCAGAAACATTTGCAGTACATGATTTATTATCTGTAACTGTAACAGAATAGCTTGCTGCTGCAATATTGGTTCTATCTTCGGTAGTTATAGCATCATTCCATAAATATGTAAATGGGCTTGTTCCACCAGTTGCTGTAATATTTATTGCTCCTGTACTATTTCCAAAACAATTAACATTAGTTTGTGAAGTAACTACTACTGCAAGAGGAGAAGCAGGTTGAGTAATTGTTGATGCAACATTTGCAGTACAACTATTTGCATCGGTAACGGTTACTGAATAATTTCCAGCAATAAGAGCTGTTCTATCTTCTGTTGTAATTCCACTACCCCAATCATAAGAATAAGCAGATGTTCCACCTGTTGCTGTAATATTTATAGCTCCATCGAATCCACCATTACAACTAACATTTGTTTTAGAAGTAACACTAACTGATAAAGCTGCCGAAGGTTGTGTAATTGTTACTGCTTGTGTTGCAGTACATGAATTTGCATCGGTAACAGTAACAGTATATGTGCCTGCTATTAACGATGTTCTGTCTTCAGTTGTAACTCCGCCACCCCAATTGTAAGTGTAAGGGCTTGTAGCACCTGATGCAGTAATATCTATTGCTCCGTTATTTCCGCCAAAACAACTAATATTAGTTTGACTTGTAACAGCAATTGATAATGCTGATGCAGGCTGGGTAATTGTTGCTGAAGTAGTAGCTGTACAACTATTTGCGTCGGTAACAGTAACAGAATAATTACCTGCTGCAATATTTGATAAATCCTGACTTGAAGCAGAATTAGACCAAAGATATGTATAAGAAGGAGTTCCTCCCGATACAGATAAGTCAATTGCTCCTGTTGAATTTCCATAACATAAAACATTTGTTTGAGTCGTAGTTGCTAATAATGCTGCCGATGGTTGTGCTATTGTAAATATATCGGTTTGAGTACAACCATTTTGGTCGGTAACCGTTAAATTATATGTTCCGGAAGTTAAACCAGTTTGGTCTTCTTGAGCAACAACTACGCCTGTTCCACTCCAATTATAAGTATATGAACCATAACCTCCACTCACTGTAACATTTACTGCTCCGGTAGAATTACCATAACATGCTACATTTGTGATTGATTCATTAATTGTAATTGTTGATGTGCAAAACATTGCCTGGTCGCCTGCTGTAATTGGATTTAATGCCGAAACAGTTCCTGTAAGTAAATTTGAACCTGTATTAACAGTTGCTAATTTAACCCAATTTGGAGTGCTATAATATCCCGAAAACAATAATGATTCTGTTCCGAAAATATCAGCAGTTAAATAAGTAGAAGTTAAATCGCATGAAAAACCTGAAATATTACTTTGTGATAATGACCAATATCGATTAATATAACCAGTTGAGCTTGTGTTTTGTGGATGTTTAGCATTAGTAACTCTTGTTCCTGCATAAGCAGAAGCTCCAAAAGTTCCTGATGTAAAATTTAAAGTTATTGGAGAATATTCTACAGTACTTGTATTATCTCCGATAGGATAAGTAAAACTACCGATTCCGGTAAATGTTTTTCGTAATTCACCTGTACTTATGGCTACAACCATATTTGAAGCGGAAGGAGTTCCAGAAATTACAGAAGAAGCACCGAGTGTTAAATTATTAGTACCTAAAACTAATAGACCATTGGTAAGTGTTAAGTTACCGTTAGCTGTAATAGATGTTGATAATGTAACATTTCCACTTGAGTTAAGTGTTAACTTTTCAAAATCGGTTTGATTGCCCGAAATTGAATGTGCCGAAGTTCCAGTAAACTGAACATCTCCATCGGTGTCAACATTGATGAATACACTTCCCGAAGTTGCATTGTTTGTCCAATCGCCTTCGAGTTTGATTTTGCCGTCTAAATCAATACGGCCATCATTTCCTCCACTTGAGGCATTAATAAAATCGGCGCTTGTACCACCGGTAATATTAATTATACCTCCCGAACTCACAATTAATTTTGCACCATTGTTTTTAAAACCTTTTTGGGCAAAACTCACGTTAAATAGCATTAACGCTAAAAAAATTGCTGCTAAAGTTGTTTTCATAATTAATAATTTAGTTAAAAAAATTTGTTGTTTGTTATTTAGTGTTTGTTGTTAGTTACTTGTTGCTTGATGCCGTCATTGCGAGGTACGAAGCAATCAAAAAGTTTTAAATTTGTCATATAAAATTCTATATCGAAATTTTGAACCGTCTAAAGTAATATTTTCTATTCAATTTCAAATTTATTTTAGCGATTTTATATCAAATAATTTATTGCTTTCATCAATATAATGTTTAATTATATCAAATTTTATATTTTATCTCCACTTGATTATGCTGATTATGCAAATTTAATCTGAGCAAATATTCGTCTAATAAAGAGATGCCACCTTTTCAAAAGGTGGCATCTCTCAAGAAAGTGAACCGTCTAAAGTAATATTTTCATTCGAAAATTCAATTAGTAAAAGCTAAGAATCTGCTATAAACCAAACATCCGAAGTTTTTAAAATTTAGGATGTTTTTAGTTGCTAAATTGCATTGCAAATGCTTATAATAAGAAGTGAGCGAGATTGCAAATTCCACTCAACAGTGGTAATTATTCTTCTTTACAACGCCTCATTAAAGCCGTAACAAAATCTTCATTCCATGCTATACCATACATTTCTGTAACATTGGTACCTACTGCACGGCCTCCACCGCCAACAGTTCCTGCAACTTCCCAACCATTATTAACATATTTATTGATAGAATCGGCAAGGTTATATGCCGCTTTATCAATATTTACTGAAGTACCGAATATTATCTTGTATTCATATTTTTTGCATTTTTCATTACAGTTACAATTGATAGCAACAGGTTTATAATAAATATAAACGACTACAAACAAAAAACAACAAAAAATGATACCTAAAAAAATAAAAAATTGTTTATTCATGGTATTGTATTTTGAAATTATACTTACTCTGTTTTTATCGGATTTTCAGCTTACTCCGGTTTTTAATAGTTATTGACTTCCATATATCTTTGATTTATACAAAGATAAAAGATTTTTTCTATAAAGCAGAATCACTCTAAAGGTTAAGTTTTTCAAAAAAGTGCTATACTGAACCATTTCATTATTCATTATTGCAATTTATAGCACTTACTTTTATCGAAAAATTAATTTTTATTAGTCGAAATATTCAATAAGTTATTAATTTTTTCAACTTGAGTATTAAGAGTGTCGTATTTTTTTCCAATTTCTTCGTTTTGAGCTTTTAACTGATTATTTGATGTTTTTAAAGCGTCAATCTGATTTTGTAAATCTTTGTTTTGTTTGATTAATTCTTTTACTGCAAATAAACTAACTCCTGCTACATCGCTTGCTGCGAGTGATTTTCCAAGATATTTTGTTTCGTTTAACACTCCTGTTCCAAAAGCATTATAAAAATCTTCAGCAAAAGGTCCAATGTGATATTCCTGAGTTTCTTTGTAGAACCAGCCCTGAATATCAAGATTTTCGATTTTATTTAATAAATCAGACTTGTTTAAATCTTTAAATCTGTCTTTTAATGTTTTTGATGAGGTATTTGTCCAAGTTCCACCATCGGTTAAATATGCAGCATTTCCATTTGTATTATCTGTTCCTACTTGAAAAGCATAAGTATCGGCTTGTCGGTTAATTGCAAGACGGTTGTTAGCAAAATCACCATTTAAAAGTGGATTAACTGTATTTGACGAATTTTCGATATATAATTTTCCAGAACCAAAATCGTTGTAACCTGAATTATAGCCAAGAAAAATATTATTGTTACCAGTATTATTATATCCTGTTTGATAACCAATAAAAATATTATTCTGTCCGGTTGACCAAAAGCCTGCATAAGCACCTAAACTTACATTTTTAATTCCGTTAACATTATTTTGATTAGCTGAAGGACCAACGCAAACATTTTCTTCGCCTAAAGAATTCATTCCTGAATTATAACCTAAGTAAACATTAGTATTCCCAACTACATTCATATAACCGGCATAGTTTCCAAGAAACAAATTTCCAAAACCTGTTAAATTATTATAGCCTGTTTCGCGTCCCATAAAAATATTGCCGCTTGAGGTTGTATTTTTATATCCGCATTTATATCCAATAAAAATATTATTTGTACCTGTAGTATTGTAATATCCTGCGTTTTCGCCTATAAATTCGTTTACAAAACCATCGGTATTATTAAATCCTGCAGCATTTCCTAAAAATACATTACTTTGTCCTGAAATATTATTCAAACCTGATTGGTATCCCATAAAAACGTTACTAAAACCTGAAGTATTAAGTTGTCCGCACTGATATCCAATAAATGTATTGTAATTTGACTGATTGTTTTTGCCCGATTCCCTACCAATTATTACATTAAAATCGCCACTTGTACTATTCATAGCAGCCATTTGACCAATAAAGACATTTGCCGAACTTGAATTAATATTTTTTCCGGCTTGAAATCCAAGAAATACATTTCCACCACCTAATGCTGTATTTCGTCCGCTTTCGTAACCAAGCATTACATTATAATACGAATTTGTTAAATAACCGGCTGATTTACCTATTAAAACATTAAAACTTCCATCAACATTAGAATATCCTGAACTATCACCAATTAAAACGTTTGAAGTTCCAATAGTATTTGACCAACCTGATTTATATCCCATAAACGAATTTCCGGTACCGCCTGTATTATTATACCCGGTCTGATAACCCAAGAAAACATTGGAATTTCCATAAGTGTTTACTGCTCCGCAAGATTCACCAATAAAAATATTTTGTTGACCATTAGCATCATTTTGCCCGGCTTTACTACCAATATATACATTTCCTCCCTCACCTTGATGTGCACTTCCAGCCTCAAATCCTATGAATGTATTATCACTTCCGTAATTTGTTAAGCCTGATTTGTATCCTAAAAATGTATTATAGTTTCCACTTAAATTTGCAAAACCTGATTGATAACCGGAAAATACGTTATAATTACCTCCAATATTGCTTGTGCCACATTGATAGCCCTGAAAAATGTTATAACTTCCTGTTTTATTAGCTTTTCCCGCTTGATAACCAAAAAATGAATTATATAAACCTGTTGAGTTATTTATACCACTTTCGTGACCAATAAAATAATTATCGGGTGTTAAATCCATATAATTTGTAACTGTTGTTTTTGAAGGACTAAATCCTCCAACTGCAAATCCGCCTTTACTTCCGGCTGCCTTAGCTGGGTCGTCTTCTATATAAATTCTTACACTGTCGGGAGTAACTCTAAGAAATTCGTTTGTAAAAGCGCCTTTTGACGGACTAAACCCGCCAACTGCAAAGCCTCCTTTACTTCCGGCTGCTTTAGCCGGTGAATCTTCTACATTTACTCTAACTCCTTGTTGATAAACTGCAAAAACAGTATCGCCTGAATTATTTATAACCTGAAAAATAGGGTCGTTTGTACCAAGTAATGTGTCTGATTTTACTTCCATTTTTCCGAATGGTGTAGTTGTACCAACGCCAAATTTATCGTTAACATCTGTCAGATAAACTTTATCTGGCGATGTAAAACTTAAAATACCGCTTGCATTTCCGGAAGTAAGATTTGTCCACAAAGTTCCATTATAAAAATAGAAACTTCCGGCATCGGTATCAAAAACCAATAAACCAGTTGCTGGACTGGCAATTGCTGTTCTTTGTACTGTTGTTAAACGTGGTATTAACATACCTTTTGATAAAGATTTTACATCAAGCATTGCCGAGGGAGCAGCATTGTAAGTGTCGTCGTCGGTTATTGCGATGTTTTGAGCTTTTGTAAAAAAGCTGATAGTTAATAAACTAATAATTAAATAAACTTTTTTCATAATTTTTATTTTTTACCTGATATTTCTAATAAACTATTTATTTTTTCGATAGAAGCTTTTAATGTTTCGTTTTCGTTTTTAATTTCCTGTACATCTAATTTAAGTTGCTTATTTTCTTTAATCAAATCCTGAACTGCTTTAATTGTTACAATTTGAGCATTGTAAGTATCAATCTGAAGAATTTCTTTTGAATCGCCTTCAAGATACTCGCCGCTGCCTTTAACTGATTCTGGAAAAACAGTCTGATATTCCTGAGCAATAAAATTGTAATAATATTGATTTTTAATTGATGGATTTCTTTTTTTCCATTCATCAGTATATTTAAAAATAACTGGTCGAAGTTTTAATATCGTTTCAAAAGAATTAGAAATATCATGAATATCAGTTTTTATTCTTCTATCAGAATTAGCTAACCAATTTCCGGATGTAGCCTTTGAAGCATTTCCACCAACTTCCAAATCATTAGTAGTTGGAGTTCTGTTTACCCCTGTATTCCCACTTGAATTAACAAGTAATTTTGTACTACCGGCAATTTGAACTCTGAATGGTTCTTCAGCAGTTAATGAATTAACTTGTAAATATGCAGTGGGATTACTATCGTTTACTCCGACTTTCCCACCCATAATAGCCATAGTATTATCCTGAGCAATATTTGTAGCACTTTGGTCGTTTAAGGCTACAGCAATTGTATATAAACCACTTGCCTCAATATCTCCTATAGCTTTTGAATAACCACCGCTTGCAGTTGCTCCATTACCAAGAGCTACTGAAGCTAATCCGCTTGCATTGGCAGCAAGTCCTCCTGCAAAACTCCAAACAGTTGCATTAGTATTTCTTCCCAAAGCAATTCCATCTGTGGAAGCATAAGAAGAATATCCAACAGCTACTCCATCCTGACCAGGTGCATCAGCATAACTTCCTAAAGCTATAGAACCCTGGTTTCCAGCATCTGCATTGTAACCTACTGCAAAAGAATATGTGCCTGTTGCCTGAGCAGAAGCACCAATTGCACAAGAATAATTTCCTGACGCAGTTGTATTATAACCTGTAGCTAAGGAATAAGAACCGCTTGCAATATTGTATCTGCCTAAAGAAACTGAGGATATACTACTTGAAGTATTTTCAAACCCCAATGATGTTGAATAATTTCCACTTGCAACAACATTAGTACCTAATGCAAATGCACTTGTACCACTTGCAGTAGAACCCATTCCCATTGCTACTGAGTAATTACCGGTAGCTAAAGTTGGATTTCCAGTAGATACACCAGATGCATTTCTTCCTATTGAACCAAAAGCATAAGAACCTAATCCTTTTGCCTGAGCAGAATCGCCAAATGCAAAACTATTATTTGATACTGCATTTGCATAGTTACCAATTGCTGTTGAATAATCACCAAAAGCTCTGGAATGAAAACCAAAAGCCTGAGAATAATCGCCAATTGCTTTTGATTCATAACCCGTAGAAAATGAATTTATTCCAACACTATCGGGACTTTCAACCAAAACTCTACCGGCTAAAAAGGCTTCTTTTAATGGATACCAGAAAATTCTTGCTTCACTTGGATTAATTATAGTTGTAGCTGTTGCTCCATAAATATTAAAATAATCATCCGGAACTGCTTTTGCAGGGCTGAAACCACCAACAGCAAAACCGCCTTTACTACCAGTAGCCTTTGTTGCAGAGCCTTCTTCAATATACATTCTGATACTATCGGGAGTAATTCTCATATATTCATTTGTAATAGTACCTTTTGCAGGGCTAAATCCTCCCACAGCAAAGCCACCTTTACTTCCTGATGCTTTTACTAATGGGTCGTCGTAAACATTTACTCTTACTCCTCCGTCGTAAACTGCAAAAATTGTATCACCTGTTGCATTTAATACATGAAATAATGAGGCATTTGCTGATGCTGCTGAAGTTGCTTTTACTTCTATACCACCTGTATTTTTTATTGTAAGCCTTGCATCTGAGGTGCTTACATTGCCATTCGCTGCAACAGAATTATTTGCAAAAATTAAATCGCCTCTACCAAAACTTAAAGCATCTTTATAAAATATTCCAGCTTTAAATCTACTTGTGCTTGTACCATTTAAAAAGCGAATACCACTTAGAATTCCTGATGTAGCATTAGCATTTTGAATGTCAATATAACTTCCGTCAGTACCATCGGTAATTGTTACATTATCACTTACATGTAATTTATGCAATGGGGTAGAAGTTCCTATTCCAACTTTATCTGAACTTCCGGTTAAATACACGTAAGGAGAGCTATAACTCCATAATAATCCGCTTGATGAGCCTGATGATAAATTAATCCATACAGTTCCATTATAATAATAAAAACCACCAAGAGTTGTATCAAAAACTAATAAACTTGTTGCCGGTGTTACAATTGCAGTTCTTTGTGCGGTTGTTAAACGAGGAATTAACATTCCTTTGGTTGTTGACTTAACATCAAGCATTGCTGATGCGTTTGCTGTGTAAGTGTCGTCGTCGGTAATTGCGATGTTTTGTGCAACTAACCCAGACCCTTCCCAAAGGGAAGGGAGAAAGAGGGTTACTAGCATTGTTGCGATAAGGTTAATTGATAATTTTTTCATATTTTTTATTTTTAAATGTTTAATCTAATTGCATCCATAAACCATTCAAATAGCAATAAATATGATGGTCGTTTGAATTTACATAAATTTCACCTTCAACAGGGCTTGTTGGAGCTGAGGCTATCGGAGTTAATTTCAATACGCTATTTATAGTAATTTTATCAGTATTAAAATCGCCATAAATAAGTGGACTACTTGTTGAAGAATTATCAATATATAATTTATTTGAACCAGACTCATTAATTCCAGACTGGAAACCAATAAATACATTATTATTACCATTATTAAAATAACCAGAATTAC
>MENC01000296.1:6738-8153 GCA_001768155.1 Bacteroidetes bacterium GWA2_30_7 | reverse complement strand
AATTCCTGCATTTGAAACTCCAGTGTTAGCTCCCACAAATACATTCTCAACAGCAGAAATATTATTAGTCCCTGAAAATGAACCAATAAAAACATTTTCATCTACTGTATTTTCGTAACCTGCATTATTTCCTAAACAAACATTATAATTTCCAGACTGATTTTTATAACCTGCTTCTGAGCCAATAAAAACATTTTCATCGCCTGAAGTATTTGAATATCCTGCGTCGTAACCTAAGAATACTCCATTAAAGCCATTTACATTCATAATTCCTGCCTCATTTCCCAAAAATACATTGTAGTAACCGGTAGTATTATAAAGCCCTGAGCTTTGTCCAATAAAAACATTTCCATCTCCTAAAGTATTAGAATATCCAGAACTATTTCCCATAAAAACATTAACATTTCCTGTAGTATTCCAATAGCCTGCTTCCTGACCAATAAAAACATTAAGAGAACCAATAATATTACTATAACCGGCTTGTTCACCTATATAAACATTAGCATCGCCATTTGTATTGGAGTATCCTGAGTTTGTTCCTAAAAAAACATTTCCACCACCAAAATTATTTTTATAACCTGATGAATTGCCAATAAATACATTTGAGAATCCTGTATTATTTAAAAATCCTGTATTAACACCAATAAAAACATTATCCTGACCAGAAAATGAACTGAAACCACTTTTATAACCTAAAAACGTGTTATTTGAACCCCAATTATTTGTATAGCCACTTTTGTAGCCCATAAAAGAATTATAAACACCTGTTGTATTTGATTTTCCAGCTTCGTGTCCGATAAAATAATTTGAAGGGGTTAATTGCATATAACTTGTTTTTTCGGTAGCTCCAATATTTCTGACTCCAAATCCTTTTATTGTATCTTCGGTATAAATCCTTGTACTGTCGTTTGTTATTCTTAAAAATTCGTTGGTTAAACCTGCTTTTGCAGGGCTGAATCCTCCTACTGCAAATCCTCCTTTATTTCCGATAGCTTTTGCTCCAGAGTTTTCTTCGATATAAATACGTACACTATCGGGTGTAATTCGCATATATTCGTTTGTGGTTGTGCCTTTTGCTGGACTGAAACCACCTACTGCAAATCCGCCTTTGTTACCGGAAGCTTTTACTAAAGGGTCGTCGTAAACATTTATTCTTACTCCTTGTTCATAAACTGCAAATACTGTGTCGCCTGTGGAGTTTACAACATTAAAAATTGGCATTTCGTTTCCGATTGAAACATCTGATTTTACTTCCATCTTTCCAATTGGTGAAATTGTTCCAACTCCAAGTTTATCGTTTATATCTGATAAATACACTTTATCAGGAGTGGTGTAACTCCATATTCCACTTGCATTTCCTGATGTGAGATTTACCCACGATGTTCCGTTATAAAAATAGAAACTTTCGGCATCGG
>MENC01000296.1:3645-6668 GCA_001768155.1 Bacteroidetes bacterium GWA2_30_7 | reverse complement strand
ATAATGTTCTCATAATTTTAAATTGTTATATTGTTATGTTGCCTGTTGCCAATTGCTTATTGCTTATTGCCTGTTGATATTTGCATACTGTTCGGTTGTTTAGTCTTTAATACATCTTACAGAAAAAGCCCGACCATCTTTATCAGATTGAGGATTAACTGATATATCATCATTATTGTATTTCAATAGATAATATTTTCCACTATTGCTATCCCATTCGGTTGAAGACCAAAAACGACCATCAAGATGTAAATAGGTAAAATTCCACATACCTATACGATATCCTCCTCCACGAGCTGTAAATCCAGATTGGTTAAATCCCCCTGTGTTAGGAGTGTACCAATGAATAAGCCCCGCTTCTTTCATTTTTCCACCGGCTACAGTTGTTCCTCCTAATAAAGCTACAAGTTCGTCCCATTCGCTCTGAGTAGGAAGATGCCAGCCTGTTGGGCATACACCTTGTGTAGTACCAGGATTTCCATTATCGGATGTTCCATACTCCATCATTTCGTTCCATGTATATAATCCACCATAAAGATTACAATTTACAGTATCGTCATCATAACAGTATTTTTCAATAACTGCGTTATTTTCCTGATTAGCTTCTATTAAAAGTCCTATATCAAGATTTTCTGCCATCCAGCATTGAGAACCAATAAGGATAGTATTATATGATTGTCCATCGCGAATATCAACAAGTTGAGCACCACACGAATTAAGAGTTGCCGAATTTGTTGTGGCATTTCCACAGGTATTGTAAGCATAGCACCTGTACATATACTGGTCTTGATTAGTAGTGATACTTGTAATTACTAAAGTGTCGTTATTTGCACCTTCGTAATGTGGACTTGTACCACCATCACCCAGAGCATGCCATGTAGTTCCACCATCTATACTTTCCTGCCAGTAATAGTTTATGCGTGTGCCTGCAAATGTTGCAATAAAAGTTGCATTTCCGGGAGCAATTGCTGTAGTAGTAATTGGATTTGAAAGAACAACCGGAGCAATACAATTTAAAGAAGTACACCATATACTTTCCCAATAACCCAGAAAAATTTGAAGACAACTGTCGGAAGTATTAAATATAATTGAGCTTTTTGCAGGATTAACAATAGAATCACGTTCGGTTTTAGTTAAAAATGTAACTCTGAAACCTTCACGTTCTGAAAACATATAATATGCACTGTCGGGAGTAGTTTTTGCAGGACTAAAACCTCCAACAGCAAATCCACCTTTGCTACCGGATGCTTTTGCAGGATTATTTTCGGGGACATATACTCTTACACTGTCGGGTGTTACACGCAGATATTCATTAGTTAATGTTCCTTTTGCCGGAGAAAAACCTCCAACTGCGAAACCACCTTTGTTTCCTGATGCTTTTGAAGGACTATCATTTATGAATATACGTGTACCTTCGGGATAAACTGCAAAAAGTGTATCTCCATTAGAATTTACAACAGCAAATATTGATTCATTACCATCAATAGTATTACCTTTTACTGTAAACTTATTTTGCGGATTGCTTGTTCCAACTCCTACTTTATTTGTTGAATCGGAAAGATGTACTTTTGAACCTGTTTTATTCCATATTTCGTCGCCAGTACTAAGGCTGAGCCATGATGTTCCATTGTAGAAATAGAAACTTCCTTCGTTTGTGTCGAATACAAGTAAACCTGTTGCAGGATTGTTAATAAGTTGCCGTTGAATAGTAGTCATTCGTGGTACAAGCATACCTTTACTAATTGATTTTACATCAAGCATTGCCGAAGAGTCGGCATTGTAGGTATCGTCGTCAGTTATTGCGATGTTTTGTGCGCCTACCCCCGACCCTTTCCAAAGGGAAGGGAGAAAGAGGGTTAATAATAAAATTGCAATTTGTAAGTTTAATTTTTTCATTTTTATAAATATTAAAAATTAAAATACCCTTATTGCACGAACGTAAGCAGTACCTGAACCTTTGTTCCATGCAGCTGGTATTCCTGTACTAAACGACTGCCTCCATGCACCGCTAACATTATATTCAGATGAACTCCAATAATCATAAGTTCCAAATCCTCCAATTACATCTTTATTGATATACATAAGATTTAATTCATCTTTTGAAGGCAAAAACCAATCGCTATAACCATTTAAAGATAAATTAATACAAATATCGGCAGCAATTCCGGAAGTAGTACAATCGTCATCAATATCTATTGTATTTTGATTACCTGTTCCTACTGCTGTGCCATCGGCTCCTGAAATAGGATAGGATGAACAACCCCACATAGCTCCTGTGCTCTGATTTGATGTTGCTGATATTAAACCATGAAGACCTGTACCGTCAACATAAAATATTATACCACCACCATAAGCTGTTCCTACCGAATATGGGATAAGAACCGATATTGTATTTGAATTTTCGCTTAATCCACATGATGCAACTGCACGAACTCTGTAGTAATATGTTGTTCCATAATTTAAACCTGCAACAGTCCATGAAGTTAGATTATTAACATTAAGATTATTGTAACCTGTAATAAAAGAAGAAAAATCGGAATTATCTGATACATCAAGATAATAATTAGTTGCACCAGTTGCTGCTGACCAATTTGCTAAAAATCCAGAGCTTGTAATATTTGTTGCAGTAAGTGCAGTAACCGGGTTAACTGTCAAACTTGCCGAATTTGATGTAGCATCTGTTCCACATGGATTGTTTACAATACAACGATATAAATAACCATTGTAAGAAACAGGAACATCAGATAATGAAATTTCAGATGTATAAGCACCCGAATATGCAGGTGAAGTGCCTCCGTTTGAAACATTTGTCCAGGATGTTCCTCCATTTGTACTTATTTGCCATTGATATTGACCATAATTAGATGTAGTTATACTAAAGTCAATATTACATCCAGTCAGTATTTGCTGATTATTTGGTTGTGATGTAATTGAAATCGTTGGTGTTCCATAATTTAAAGTTACAACATCAGAATATAATTCAGGTGGACAAGAACCTTCAATTATACAACGATATTTATAAC
>MENC01000296.1:0-3562 GCA_001768155.1 Bacteroidetes bacterium GWA2_30_7 | reverse complement strand
ATTGTTGCATTTAAAGGTTGAGTAATAATTGATGGCGAACAATGAAAACACCAGATATTGCTCCAAACACCTGTTTCATAAATTTGCATACATTTATCGGTTGTATTAAATATAATAAGAGCTTCGCTTGGTGTAAATCCGAGATTATCTCTTTCGGTAGTTGTCATACGTGGAATATAAAGACTTTTCGATACATTAATGCTATCGGAATTTACTGATAGGTAATCGTTTATAAGAGTTTTTGCAGGGCTGAATCCTCCAACTGCAAAACCACCTTTATTTCCAGAAGCTTTTGCTACGCTGTTCTCTTCGATATAAATACGTACACTATCGGGTGTAACACGCAAATATTCGTTAGTTACACCTGCTTTTGCAGGAGAAAAACCACCTACGGCAAAACCACCTTTGTTTCCTGAAGCTTTTGCAGGGGAATCGTTTACATAAATTCTTGTTCCATCTGGATATACTGCCAATAATGTATCGCCGTTTACATTTACAACTGCAAAAATTGCCTCGTTTGCTCCTGAAAGTGCATCACCTTTTACAATAAACTTATTTTGCGGATTACTTGTTCCAACTCCTACTTTATTTGTAGAATCGGAAAGATGAACTTTTGAACCTGTTTTATTCCATATTTCGTCACCAGAACTAAGACTGAGCCATGATGTTCCATTGTAGAAAAAGAAACTTCCTTCATTTGTATCGAATACAAGTAAACCTGTTGCAGGATTGTTAATAAGTTGCCGTTGAATTGTAGTCATTCGGGGAACAAGCATACCTTTGCTAATTGACTTAACATCAAGCATTGCCGATGAATCGGCATTATAGGTATCGTCGTCGGTTATTGCGACGTTTTGGGCAACTAACCCTGAGCCTTCCCAAAGGGAAGGGAGGAAGAGGGTTGCTAATAAAATTACGATAAGGGTAGTTTTTAGACTTTTCATAATTGAAATTTTTTAATTATCTATTTTTATTAGTTTATATTTTTCTACAAAAAAGGGCTAAAGCCCTGAAATTGCATATATTGATTAAATCCACGACCTTTAGGTCGTGGCAATTACATAGTAATCATAGAAATAACTTCTTTAATGAAATCTTCAAATGTTTTTTTAAATTATTTTTTAATATTTTGTTTTAGAAAATTAATTTCTGCTTCGTGTTTTTTAATAATTGCTTGCTGTTCTTTGATAGCTTCGATTAAAACAGGAACAAGTTTTTCGTAAGCTACAGATTTGTATCCTTCTGAGTCGGTTGTAACAATTTCGGGATATACTTTTTCGATTTCCTGAGCAATTACTCCAATTTGTTTTCCTTCGGGAAAGTTTTTGTCTTTAAATTCATCATTTTTCCAATCGTAAGTTACTCCACGTAGTTTACAAACATTTGAAAGTGAATTATCTAACTTAACAATATTTTTTTTATATCTTTCGTCAGACCAAGTTGTTGAACCTGCTGAAATTGTAGAACCATTTGCCCAGATAGTTCCACCAACTTCGAGGGCATAAGTAGTTGGCATACGGTTAATTCCAACTCTGTTTGTTGAAAAATCTCCGCCAATAAGTGGGGTTGTGGTATTAGTATTATCAATAACTAATTTATTTGAACTTGTAGAAAGTGTTGAACCTGATAAATTTCCAATAAAAACATTCGAAGAACCTGTTGTATTAGCATATCCTGATTGATAACCAATAAATACATTATCGGAATAGCTTGTAGCATTAACAACTCCATATCCTGATTGATAACCTAATACTACATTGTTACTACCTGCACTGTTGTAATAGGCTGATTTATATCCCATAAAACAATTATTGTAATATGTATAATTATATCTTCCATTTCCGGCATAAGAACCAATAGCTACGTTATAATCTCCTTTATTGTAATATCCACTATATGAACCAAAAAAAGCATTAAATGAACCATTACCCTGATTTCCGGATGAAGTTCCATATTTACAATTATAATCGCCTGCGGTGCTATAAGAACCGGCTGCATAACCTGTACAAGTATTTCCGATTCCTATTCCATCCCTTCCTGAAATATAACCTATGTAAGTATTTGCACTTGCCGAAGTAGTTGAATATCCTGCACGGTCGCCTATATAAACTGCACTACTTCCATTGGTATTTGAATATCCTGCTTCATTTCCCAGAAAAGTATTACCTCCGCCATCATTATTACTAAAACCTGATTCGCTGCCGATAAAAGTATTATTACTTGAACATGAACCTGCACAACCTCCAATGTTGTTGGTGTATCCGCTTAAATAACCTACAAAAGTGTTATTTGTACCTTTCAAGTTTGAAATACCACTTTGATATCCTATAAAAATATTATAACTACCTGTAGTATTAGCTTTTGCTGCCTGATATCCCATAACAGAATTATGCAATCCTGTTGTTAATGACATACCACTTTCATGTCCGATGAAATAATTATTTGGTGTTATATCCATATAATTGGTAATTGTAGTTTTTGCAGGACTAAATCCTCCAACTGCAAAACCACCTTTGCTTCCGGCAGCTTTTACGACATCGTCTTCTATATAAATACGAACACTATCGGGCGTAACTCTTAAAAATTCGTTTGTAACCAATCCTTTTGAAGGGCTGAATCCACCAACTGCAAAGCCTCCTTTGCTACCTGTGGCTTTTCCTACACCATCTTCAACATTTACTCTTACTCCTTGCTGATAGACGGCAAATACAGTATCACCATTATTATTAATTACTTGAAATATTGGGTCGTTTGCACCGAGTCCTACATCAGATTTTACTTCCATTTTACCGAATGGGGTTGTTGTTCCAACTCCAAATTTATCATTAACATCAGCCAAGTAAACTTTATCGGTTGCGGTATATCCTAAAATTCCGCTTGAAATTCCGGAAGTTAAATTTGTCCAAGTTGAACCAGTATAAAAATAAAAACTTCCAACTGTTGTATCAAAAACCAGTAAACCTGTTGCTGGTGTTGATATTGAAGTTCTTTGAGCCGAAGTAACTCTTGGTATTAATACTCCTTTAGTGGTTGACTTTACATCAAGCATTGCTGATGTATTTGCGACATAGGTATCGTCGTCGGTGATGGCTACGTTTTGAGAACTAAGGTTAAATGCTGTAATTAAAATAATTACACAAACTAAAATTAATATTGATTTCATAAATAAACATTTTAAGTCAATCTATAAAATTAATTTTATTTTATAAAACATTAACTAAATTTTGACAGACAGACGATTTTCTTATACGAAAAGATTTTTTCACTTACATTAAGAAACTTTAAGATTTTTTTTATTTTTTGGATGATGAATAAATCAGAGATTTTAAATTTTCAATTTCTACTTTTAAATCTTCGACTTGTTTTTTATTTGTTTGTAATTCATTTTCAATATTTACATTTTTTGACTTTAGCTCGTCTATTATTGTCTGTTGCTCTTGAACTGCTTTGACTAATGGAACAGTAAATTCGGCATATCGTAATCCCCATAGAGTTCCGCTTTTATCAATACCGCTAAAATTATAATCCAATTTACAAGCTGCTTCGTCCACTTCTTGAGCAA
>MENC01000295.1:30656-34008 GCA_001768155.1 Bacteroidetes bacterium GWA2_30_7 | reverse complement strand
ATTTAGAATTTCCTCAGATTAAAACAACCTTTGGTTGTTTTAAATCTGTGAATCTGTGGCAATTATATTTTAATTTATAAACTGATTAGTTA
Source organism: Bacteroidetes bacterium GWA2_30_7 (assembly GCA_001768155.1). GTDB lineage: Bacteria > Bacteroidota > Bacteroidia > Bacteroidales > GWF2-33-38 > GWA2-31-9. The sequence continues at coordinate 33,916 of MENC01000295.1, read as the reverse complement.
CGAATTTACATTATATATTTGTATAATAAGTTGCTATTTCATCAACGTTACATGTACATTTACAGTTGTTTCGGCGTATGAACCAGAACATATTTTAATAGTAGCATCGCCTTCACCCACAGCCATAACTAAACCATCTGAGTCAACACTGGCAACCATTATATTGTCGGAGCAAAAAACCAAAGCAGGTGCTGTAACCGGATTACTTGAAGCATCACTAGCGGTTACGTTTATTTGTGCTTGAGTACTGCTAATCATATTCAAATTAATAGGTTGCGAATTAGTAACAGTAATATTAGCAACAGAGGCATTACCTGCTCCACAATTACAATCGTCGGCAATTCCTACTGTAATTGAGCCAACACTTCCAACCCAAGGATTTGCTTGGTCAGAAACCATTACAAATGTCATCATTCCTGCAAAGGCATTAGATTTTAGTGTTACCAAGCCTGTTGAATTTACGGTTGCAATATCGAACATGTCGAAACCATAAGTAGGTATTTCCCACTTATATGTAATTCCATTTAAAGGAGTTGCAGTTGTGCGAGTTATAGTATATGCCTGAACTGTAAATTGCTTTGTTCCTCCAGCTGGAATTGATGTATAAAATGGAGTTATCCAAATAAGTGTATCTGAATTTACCATAATTTCTGCTTGTCCAATAATTCCACTTGCACTTGCTTGAATATAAGTTGTTCCGGATTTGATTGGTGTTACAAGTCCTGTACTGCTAACAGTTGCAATTGCAGATTCGGTTGATTTCCAAGTAAAAGTAGTGCCTGTAGCTTCTGAACCATCGCTTTTATATGCTTTAGCTGAAAGTTGTTGAGTTTCGTTTTTAAATAAATCTTTTGATGGTGGATTAACTTCAATTCTGATTATAGGAAGGGCTATTTCGGGCATTCCTACAACAAGAACCGGCACGGTTACAATTGGACTTCCTTGTATGCTTGTAGCTGTAACAGTTATTTGACACTGACCAACTTCGATAAAACTAACTAAACCTGTGGAAGAAACCGTAGCGATAGCATTGTTACTTGATTGAAAAGTACAGCTCGGTTCTGTTACACCAGATGTAGATAGATAAACAGATTCTAATTGTAGATTATCGCCTTTATTCCAGATTATTGCCGATGGAGCAACCGAAAAAGCAGACGCAACATAAATTCCAAGAGGAACTGATGCTGAGTAAGTAACATTTTCTAAAGTAACAGAGCCGGTAATTTTTATATCACCAGTTCCTAAAGATGCTACAACACCTGAAGAATTAATGGTAGCCAATTGAGAATTTGAGGTAGTCCATGAAACGCCTGTAGCAGGGGTTACAGAACCATTTACATCGACAAGAATTGCAGAATAAGCAATATTACCATCTGGTGAAACTGTTTGTGCACCGTTTTCAATCACCAAAGCATATTTTTTTGTTGTGTTGGTTGGTTCTGGTTGTGGTTCTTCATCTTTGTCTTTTTTACACGAGTTTAAAAAAATGAATGCAAAAGCAATCATAATTGTAGAGAAAATTTTAATAGTTGGTTTCATAATTGATTAATTTTTAAAGTGATAAAAAATTGTTGTTTTCTATATTTTATTTTTTAATATTTTGCAATTTACAATAAAATTTCTGTATTTATATTTTATTTTTGTCATAGCCTTCCGAAGAAGTGCATTGGAGTTAACTTTAAAATAAAGAATTTTTATTCACATCAAAATATGTTAAACAATATAAAAAATAATACTATTTTTGAAAAAGTTAATTAAATATGCGAAATTAAGGGTTGAATTTGTAGTTCCAATAGGAACGGAATATTGGTAGAATAAAGCATATTATAATGCTCAATTAGTTCCGTAGGAACGAAATATATTTCATACCTACGGCATTTCGACATGATGGTTTGTTTGTTCTCTACCAATATGTTGTCCCTACGGGACTTTTAATTTTCAACCCATAATTCGCATTAAATATCATTTTAAAAAACAGAAATTATGAAAAAAAGCGCACTCTTAATTTTAGCAGTTTTATTAACTCTGGTTTTTGAAAAGGGCATAAGTCAGAATGTTTCAAATTATCAATTTGTTAACAGCAGTTCTACTTATGTTAATGGTTTGCTGGGAACTCAATTAAGCGGTTCGAGCTGGGATGAGCAGTTTTTTACAAACAATGATATTGGTTTTGGATTTTTTTATGGTGGTCAAATTTATACTAAACTTACTGTTTACTGTAATGGTTATATAATTCTTGGAAATAACGTAAGCACTCCTTCCGACAGTGTGCCTCTGGTACACAGCAATGCGATTAGTGTTTTTGGAATGAATCTGGCAAAAGGGAATAATCTTGTATCGAATGTAAAAATCTTTACTACAGGTAATGAAGGCAATCGGGTTTGTACTATTCAGTATTGGAATTTTTCAAAAAAATCGGAACCTTCAAATTTGGGAAATGCTCAAATCAAATTATATGAAGCAGATGGAACAATTAAATTTTCTTATGGAAATTTTACAGGCACTTTTCCTTTATCGGGTGTACAAGTTGGCTTGAGCGGTGCAAGTGATTTCAAAAATCTTAAAGGAAATGATTGGACAAATCCTTTGAACGGAACATTATCAACTGATACTATGATAGCAACTGGAACCCAGCCTGAAACCACTTTGCCAGATAATTCGCTTCTTTATAGTTTTAATCCTAATTCTGCTTTTTCGGCAATAAGTCCGACAAATATTTCATTTTCAGGTGTAAGTTTACAATCAATAACAGTTAACTGGAAAGATAATTCTACAAATGAAATGAATTTTGCGGTTTACGATTCTACAAGCGGCGATGCGGCTTATAAGTTTGCCGGAATTACTATTCCATCAACAACAACTGCCGGTACGGGAAGCACATATTCACAAACTCTTACAGGACTGAATCCGGGAGCAATGTATTATTTCAAAGTTTATGCATTGTCAGAAGGTGGTTTTGGAGTTCCACTTACAGGAAGTCAAACAACCAATCAACCAACTTTTCCATTATCTGTTAATGTGCCTTCCACATCTTATCCATCTATCACTGCTGCAATAGATTCGATTAATAGTTATGGATTGCAGGGAAATACTGTAATTAATTTACTTTCTTCATATACAAGCAGCGTTGAACCTTCATTCCCTGTTGTTATTCCTTATCTTCCGGGAAGTAATATTGATACACTTATTATTCGTCCTGATGCAGCTGCAAGCAGTCTTGCTATAACATCAAGTTCATCGGCACAAACTATTAAACTTAA
>MENC01000295.1:18983-30561 GCA_001768155.1 Bacteroidetes bacterium GWA2_30_7 | reverse complement strand
AAGGAAGAACAAGTTCATTAACTTCGGGAGTCGTGTTTTTTTCAACTTCATCAACAACAACAGGTAACAATAATAATGTTATTACAGGTTGTGATATTAAAAGTGGTTCGTCAACTGCAACTAATATGATTTATTGCATAGGTTCAAGTGAAGCAATAAACACAGGTAATTCGATTCTTAACAATAATATTTATGATTTCTGGAGTAATGTACAGGATGCTAACGGTATTCTTGTTGATACAAACAATGCAAATATGGTAATCAGGGAAAATAGTTTTTATCAGACTTCTGCACGCACTACTGCTACAGTAACAACAATGCTCACAGGAATAAAAATAAATAACACATTAAATCAGTTTGTTCTTTTTAATATTGACAGCAACTTTATTGGGGGGACTGTAGCATTTGCCGGAGGTAGCCCAATGATATTAGGACCATCGGGCAGCAATATTCATCAGTTTACCGGAATAAGTGTTGCAAATTATGGATTCGTTGCACCTTATACATTTATTAATGCAAATACAATTACTAACATTGAAATTAATTCTGCTCCAACAAGCGGCGGAGGTGGAACTGTTTTTACAGGCATAGAACTAACACAGGGATGTGCTTCAATAAGCGGAAATACAATAGGTTCAGATACTATTCCAACTTCCATTGTATTGAATTCATCTAAAGCCACTAATCTTGCAGGAATAAAATATACAGGCGATTTGGATGCAATCGGAATAGTAACATTAAATAAAATAGGCGGAATAGAAATAGCTGCTTCAGGTGCTACTATTGCTCATAATTTCTATGGAATACAAATGGCTAACGGTGTAAATACAATTCTTGGCAATACAATAGGAAGTGCAACAATGGCAAATAGTATTTACAATAAGTCTTCTGCAAACAGTATTGTTAATCTGAATAATGCAACTTTCGGTATATATGTAAGTGCCGGTATTAATACAATAACTTTAAATACCATTGCGAATATTACTTCATCAAACATTAATACTATTGCAACTGTAATAGGCATCAACTGTTCAATTCTTGCTACAGTTCAGTGGATTGACCATAATCAAATTTATAATATAAGCTCAAAAAGCCGTTCAACCGGAAGTTTTGGATTAACTGCTGCTGCAGGAATTCAGGTTGATAACTCTCTTAGCAGATTACTTTTATGGAATAATAAAATTTACAATATTATTGACTCCAATGCAACATCAGTAGCAACCGGAGTTATTGGTATCAACCTTATAGGTTCGAGATTAACTACACTTAATCAGAATATTATTCAGGGATTAAATAATCTTTCTACATCTGCAAATGCTTCGATTATTGGTATTACAAATAATTCTGACTCGGTTATTTGCGACAACTCGGTGATTAGGCTCGGATTGAATGATGATGGAACAGATATTACACAAGGAGTTACAAAAATGTATGGAATAAGTGATAATAGTACTAATTCAAATTCAATGTCGAAATATTATTTCAATAGCGTATATATTGGTGGAAGCGCTGTAAATTCAGGAAGCAATAAATCGGCTGCTTTTTACCGTGAAACATCGTCGGTGGATTCGGTAAAATTAAAAAATAATATTTTTGTGAATGGCAGAAGTAATTCCACTGCAACCGGAAAACATTATGCTGTTTTAGTTAATAATGCTGGCAATATACTAAGCGATTACAATATTTATCAAACTACTGGAACCGGCGGTACACTATTTGGAAAAACTGATGCTTCGGCAACTGATTATTCTTCGTTAACGCTTTGGCAAAGCTATGCTACTGCACAGGATATAAACAGTTTAAATGGCGACCCATTATTTCTGAATCAAGATGCAGCGTTTGATAATACCAGCAATTCAAATCTGAAATTACAAGTTTATACAATTGCTGAGGCAAGCGGTGTTGACATTGCTCCCGATACAGTACCTACTGATTTTGAAAATAATAACAGAGCAGGATTAACTCCTGTTGATATTGGTGCTGATGCCGAAGATTTTTCATGTCTTAGTTTTATTGCAAATATAAATTCTATTGGGACAAGCACTTGTGAGGGCGATAGTATTTTACTATTTACAAATGCCGGAAATGGAGACACATATCAATGGCTGCTTAATAATTCTCCTGTAAGTAATGCTAATTCTGTAACATATTATGCTGTTTCGGGAGGAAATTATCAGGTAGTTAAAACATCTGAAATTGGGTGTATTGATACATCGGATGTGTTAGCTGTAACTGTTTATCCACTACCAACGGTTTCGCTTACTGCTGAATTGGACTCAACCTGTATATTTCAAACCAGTGATGAACTTACAGGTACTCCAGATGGCGGAATATATAGTGGAACAGGGGTTACAGGAAATAATTTTAATCCATTAGCTGCCGGAGAAGGTACGTTTATTATAACTTATGCATATACTGATTCAAACGGATGTTCAAATAATGATTCATTAAGCATTTATGTAGGTTTGTGTCCTGGTGTTAAAACAATTTCAAGTGTAAATTCAATAAATATTTTTCCAAATCCAACCTCCGGAAAATTTATAATTGAATCATCAGGCAACATTTCGGGAATTGAAATTGTAAATTTATTGGGAGAAACTGTATATAAACTTGAAGAGAAAAATAACTCTCAAAACTTTTCAAATAAGATTGAACTTCCAAACATTTCTAATGGAACTTATTTTATTAACATTCAGGTTGATGGTAAAAGATATTTTAAGAAAATTATTATTAATAAATGATGATAAAGAGAGATTGTTAAATTGTTAAATTGTTACATTGTTGAATGGATAATTTGGTGTAACTTAGTGCCTTTGTGTCTTTATGGCAAAAAAAAAATCATAAATATCAGCGTCTAATAAAATTATAAAAAGATGAAAAAAGTATTAATAACCGGAGCGGCTGGAAACTTAGGTGGCTTATTAGCTGAGTATTTAATTGACACAAATTTACATCTGAATTTAATGATTCATAAAAAAGATATAAATCAGAAATTGAAAAATTCATCAAATGTAACTGTTTTTAAAGCAGATTTAGCCAAAAAAGATACATTGATTTCTGCTTTAACCAATGTTGATACTATAGTTCATTTTGCAGGGATTTTATTTAAGCATAATCCAGAGAAATTTTTACCGGTTACAAACACCAAATACTTCAAAAACTTATTAGAAGTGGCTGTTGATTGCCATATTAAAAGAATTATTCTTATCAGTTTTCCTCATGTTGAAGGAGAAACAACTCCCGACAATCCTGCAAAAGGAATTTTAAACGGGAATCCTGTCTCTATGCACGCAACTACAAGACTTGAAGAAGAGAAATTATTATTTGAATCGGGCAATAAAAATAATTTTGAAGTTATTTCATTACGGCTTGGAATGGTTTACGGAAAAGGTATTCTGATGATTGACGCAGCAAGATGGTTTGCAAAGTACAATATTTTAGGAATTTGGAAAAAACCAACGTGGATACACCTGATTTCAGTTCACGATTATTTAGAAGCTACAAAACAAGCTATTATAAAAGAAAATATAAACGGAATTTATCATATTGGAGACGATGGGAAGCAAACTTTGCAAGAATTTTTCGATTCTGCAACCGAACGCTGGGGATATAGAAAACCTGTAAGAATGAATGTAAATATAATTCTATTTGTTGCAAAAATATTTGAATTATTTTCTTATTTTTTCGGAACAAAAAGTCCTTTAACAAGAGATTTTATTAAAATTGGAATGGTTTCATATTATGGCGATACTACCCGAATGAGAAATGAATTAATCAAAAAATTAAAATATAAAACTTATAAAGAAGGGATAGAGACGTTATAAATTAAGTTCCACTTTTCACATATTTTTTTTTAAATCTATTTCATGGCTTGACAAATCGTTTTGGAATCGTTGGTTTATTTGGCTAAGTTTGCTTCTGTTGAGAAACTATAATGCATTTTTAATGAAAAAAATAATTCATATTTCAGCTTATTTATTTTTAATTTTTGTTTCATTTAATATAACTGTTGCACAAAATAACTCAAAAGCTGATAGTTTATTAAATCTTCTAAAGAATTCTAAAGAAGATACAAATAAAGTAATATTATTATCAAAATTATGCTGGGAATATCAGCGAATTAATTTAGACAAAGCTGTTGATTTTGGAAATCAGGGTTTAAAACTTGCCGAAAAATTACATTTTATTAAAGGACTAAGCGTTGCCAGTACTAATATTGGTGTAGCTTTTTGGTACAAAGGAGACATGAATAATTGTAAAATTAATTTTCTAAAAGCACTCGAAATAAATTTACAATTAAAAGATACCGAACAGATTACAGCAAGTTATATGAATATTGGAAATTTGTTTTATGGTCAGGCTGAATACGATAGTGCATTATATTATCAGGAAAAATCGCTTAAAATGAAGCTGAAATCAGGTGATAAAATAGATATAGCAAGAAGTTATAATAATATTGCTCTGATATACAGCGATAAAGGCGATTATCCAAAGTCGCTTGAATATCATTTTAAATCGTTAAAATTAAATGAAGATGCAAATAGTAAAAAGGGTATTTCGTATAGTTACAACAATATTGCAAATGTATATTTTACTCAAAAACAATATGATAAATCGTTAGAGTATCATCAAAAGGCTTTGAAAATCAAACAAGAACTTGGCGACGAACTTGGCGTTGCAATGAGTTTTAGCAATATTGCCGGAATATATTCGGAGTTTAAGCAAGATTCGCTTGCTCTCGAATATCATTTAAAAGCTCTTGAAATAAGAGAAAAATTTAATGATGTGGTTACTTTGGCACATAGTTACAATAATATTGGATTGTTGTACGAAAAATGGAAAGATTATAAAAAAGCTCTTGATTATCAATTAAAAGCACTCGAAATACGTAAGGTTATTAATGATAAGGAAGGATTATCAAATAGTTATATAAATATAGGTACAATTTATGGATATACCAATAATTATAAAAAAGCTAAAGAATGTTTCGAAAATGCTAAAAAAATATCACTTGAAATACAAAATATAGAATGGGTTTCAGAATCAATTGAAGGGTTATCAGATATAAATGCTCTTGAAGGTGATTATAAAAATGCTTATCTGAATTATCGTGAATTTAGGAAAATTACCGATTCACTTTTCAATGTTGACAGAAGTAAACAAATAGCTGAAATGGAGACCAAATATCAAACAGAAAAAAAGGAACATCAAATTGAAGTTCAGAATATTCAGCTTGAGAAAAAAGAAATTGAAACAAAAAAACAACGCATTCTGATTTATTCATTTATAATCGGATTTATAATTATAATAATGTTTTCGGTATTATTAATAAGAGAATATTTAGCAAAACGTAAAGCAAATATTAAGTTGGCTTTTCAAAATGTAGAAATTTTGCAAAAAAACGAAGAAATTACTTCACAACGCGATGAAATTGAGGCTCAGCGTAACACCGTTGTACTTCAAAAAGAGCATATTGAAGAAATTCATAAAGAAGTTACCGATAGTATTAATTATGCACTGAGAATACAGCAGGCGATGCTCCCCGATTTAAGTCCCAAGCCCCAAATTCCAAGTCCTAAAATTCAAGTCTTGGAAAGCGAGAAAGTGCGACATGGAGAAAGTGAGAATGAGAACCTGCACACCTTACCACCGTCTCAATTTCCCAATGTCACACTTTCACAAAGTCTCTCTTTCGACCTTTTCGTTCTTTTCAAACCAAAAGACGTAGTAAGCGGTGATTTTTACTGGGCAACAAAAGTCGGTGAACATGAAATATATGCAGTAGCCGATTGTACCGGACATGGTGTTCCGGGTGCTTTTATGAGTATGCTGGGAATCAGTTTTTTGAACGAAATAATTTTAAAAGATAAAATAATTACTCCTAATTTAATTCTTAATTTACTTAGAAAAAATATTATTAATTCATTGAAACAAAAAGGCAGTACTTCAACAAGTTCTGTTTCAGAAAACATGAAAGATGGGATGGATATTAGCCTCATTGTGATTAAGACCCAAGTTGAAAGTGAGAAAGTGAGACAAGGAGAAAGTGAGAACGAAGCAGTTAATAATCAATCATCAATAAGCATTTCGACATTTCGAGAACCTCAAGCAAGCTCAATGCTCCGCAATAATCAATCTTACAACGCACAATGGGCTGGAGCAAATAATCCGCTTTGGATAATTCGTAGCAACAAAGAGATACCACCTTTTGAAAAGGTGGCATCTCTGGAGGAAGTAAAGCCTGATAAAATGCCAATTGCCACATATCTAAAAATGGACGATTTTACTAACCACGATTTAATATTGAATAAAGGAGATATAATTTATTTAATGAGCGATGGTTTTGAAGACCAGTTTGGTGGACCAAATTTTAAAAAATTCAAATCTAATCAACTTAAACAATTTTTAATTGATAATGCCGAACTATCTATGGTTGAGCAAAAAGAGGCATTGGAACAAAATTTACTTAATTGGAAAAACAATGTTGAACAAACAGATGATATTACGGTTTTAGGACTTAAAATTTAAAACTGTTATTTTTCAGATAATTCTGAATAGTTTTTATGGTTTTTTACAAAAAATTGATAAACTATACTGTAATTTTTTCTTTCGGGATATGTATAATTTATAAATAATTCATTTATATTTTTCTTTCGCTTAATTTTAAATTTAGAAACATTGGCATAAAAACTAAAATGAGCTTTTATTACTGCAAGGAAATTTGAAAATTCAAATCCAAATAAAAATTTTAAACCTGCAATTCCGTCAAGAGTGAATCGAAAAAACATTAAAGAAAAAAAATTCTTATTTTCTAAATTTTTGTAAAGCAAATAGAGATTATTTCTAAAATTCAGATATGTTTTTCGGGGATGATTCATTGCTAAAGTTCCTCCACCAACATGATATATACGACTTTCGGGGCAAAACATGATTTTATAACCCATGTTTTTTATTCTCCAGCATAAATCTATTTCTTCCATGTGAGCAAAAAAATTGTTATCAAGCCCCCCTGCTTTAAAATAAATTTCTTTTCTGATAAAAAGACAGGCACCTGAAGCCCAAAAAATACTTTCAAGATTATTATATTGTCCGTTATCTTTTTCGATTTCATTAAAAATTCGTCCTCGGCAAAATGGATAGCCATATTTATCAATAAAACCTCCGGCTGCACCGGCATATTCAAAATAATCGCGTTTGTAATAATCCATAATTTTGGGCATACAGGCAGCAATATTTTTATCGGAATCCATCAATTTCAGTAAAGGTTCAATCCAGTTTTCAGTTACTTCAACATCGGAATTTAAAAGTACAAAATATTCTGAATCAATTTTTTCAAGAGCTTTATTATAACCTTCTGCAAATCCAAAATTTTGTTCAAGTAAAATAAGATTTATTTCCGGATGGTTTACTTTAAGTTCATTTACAGATTCGTCTGTAGAGCCATTATCTGCAACAAATAATCCAACATCATTTATTGATGAATATTTAACAAGAAATGGGATAAATTCTTTTAGATATTTTACACCATTCCAATTTAATATTACTACTGCAAGTTTATACATTTTAAAAAAATATGCCGAATTATTGTTATTACTAATTAGTGTACATACATAATGTCTAAAAAAACAAATTCAATAGAACACTGATGACACGGATACGACTGATTTACACTGTTTTTTACCTGTGAATATCCGTAAAATCTGTGTTATCTGTGTTCTATTATGTTACGGACAAACTTAAGGTATTAATTTTTGCCTTCTTCTTGTAATTTTGTTTTTACTACTTTATTATTTTTAAATTCGGCTTCGTAAATTACAACTCCCTTACTATCGAAGTATTTTACTTTTCCGTTTTTAAGTCCGTTTTTATAACTTGCAATACTTTCCATTACTCCGGTATCGTACCAACTTTGCCAAGTTCCTTCGGGTCGTTCGTTTAAGTATTGTTCGCGGCGAATTTTAACTCCTTCTTGATTAAAATACGTCCATGAACCATGTTTTTTTCCGGCTTTAAACATTCCGCTTACATTAATTTTTCCATTTTGATAAAATGTAATATATGCTCCTTCGTTAACAGTATCTTTAATATTTTCTTCGAGTCGCATTTTTCCATTTTCGAAATAATATAAGCACTTTCTATCACGAATGCCATTTACATAATTAATATTGTAACTTAATTGACCGTTATCGTGCCAAGCCTTCCAAATACCGGTCATTTTGCCATTTGTAAAACTGCCTTCCATTTTCTTTTTTCCGTTGTCGTGCCACGAAGTCCAAAGTCCTTCTTCTTTTCCATTTATAAAATCGCCTTCGTGGTCTTTTTGTTTGTTTTCATAATATACCAGCCAATGTCCGTTTTTAATTCCTTCGGTGTAATTGCCTTCTTTCCAAACATTTCCATTACCATACCACCAAGTCCATAAGCCCGACATTTTATCGTTTTTATAGTTTCCTTCATTACCTTTTTTTCCATCGGTTCGCCAGTATGTCCATAAGCCGTCCTGAAGGTCGTTAACGAAATTTCCTTCGATATCGAGTTTGCCATTATCAAGCCACCAAGTTGCTTTTCCGTTCTTTTTTCCGTTGGCAAAATTTATCTCAGCTTCCTTGTTTCCGTTTTTATTCCATCGAATTGACAATCCATTTCGCAAATCGTTTTTGTAAATATCTTTAGATGATGGTTTTCCATCGCTATACCAATAATTCCAATCTCCTTCTTTTTTTTCGTTTGTTAAAGTTCCTTCAAATTCTTTCTGACCACTTTCAAACCATTGAGTGTTTTTACCAGATTCGTAATTTAACTCACTTTGTTTTTTTCCGCTATTATACCAAGTTTCCCATTTGCCTGTTCGTATTCCATCTTTATAACTGCCTTTCGAAAATATTTTTCCATCAGAATAGTTATAAAACCATTCACCGGTTTCTTTTCCGTTTTTATATTCACCTTTTTCTTTAATATTTCCGTTTGAAAAAAAATCAAGTACAATTCCGTTTCCGTTTGTAACAGTTTGTTCGCCTATTAAATTCCAGAAATTTAGAAATTTATATTTCTTGTCGGGAGAAAAATACTTTTCTGAATGTTTTTTTCCGTTACTGTAAAATTCTGACCAAAGGCTGTCTTTTATGCCTTTTTTGTAATAGCCATTGGTTTTTAATTGACCCGATTCGAACCACTCCGAAAATTTTCCATGCTGAATATCTTCTACAAAGTCGGCTTCGTTTTCTTTATTTCCGTTTGAAAAAAAATAGGATAGTTTTCCGTGAATTAATCCGTTTTTATAATTTGTTTCCTGTAGTTTTATTCCTTTTTCGTCCCAGATTGTCCATTTACCATGCTCTTTACCAACAAGATTCATAGTTCCTTCTCGCTTTTTCTTTCCACTTTTCCAATATTCTGTAATAGTTTGGACATTTTTATCCCATTTTTCCTCATAAGTTACAGTCTGAGAATACAAAACATTGACTGATAAGATATAAATAACCAGAAATAATTTCATAGCTGACGATTTTTTACAAAAGTAAAATCAAAAAAATAGTTCAAGGGTTTTCTTGGTAAATAGTTATTTTATTTTTTTTAACAATTCTGCGAAAATAAAAAAAGCCACCCAAATTGCTTCAAGTGGCTTCCTTTAAAAAATTCAGTATAACTATTTATTATAAATAATTTTATACTTCACATTCAAGTCTTTATTGTTAATGTTTATGAAATAAATCCCTTCCGAATATTTTGAAAAATCAACAGCTTTCATAGAGGCTTTTGAATGATTATCGTTGGCTTCATAAACTTTCTGTCCTACTGTGTTTTCAATAGAAATATTTGCATTTATCAATTCCTCTCCAAAATATATATTTATAATTCCATTTGTAGGATTTGGATAAATATTAATATCCTGATTTACAGAATTTTCAGAAACAATTGTTGCAACAACAAAAACACATGAAGATGTTGATGTACAGCCATTCTGATTAATAATAACTCCATAATTGCCATTTACTGAGGCATTGTAGCTGGTTCCTGTTTCGCCTGGAATTGCTTGATTTCCATTATCACAATTGAACCATTGATAAGTTGCACCAGCAAGACTTGTTACAGAAATAATAGGGTCGGCTGCTGTAATTGTATAACTTTCAACTACATTAACTGTAATTATTACATCGTTTGACGTTGTAGTTTGGTCAACTGGACATGATAATGAAGTTGTCATTTCACACGTTACAATATCTCCATTTGCTAACGAACCATTAGTATAAATCGGATTGTTTGAGCCAACATTAAAGCCGTTTAAAAACCAGTTGTATATTGGTGTTCCTCCATTTATTACAGTTGCAGTAAATGTTACAGTATTACCTTCGCAAATTGTTGTTGCATCTGCATCAACTGTTACAGATGTTGCAATTAAAGGATTTACATTTATTGACAATGAATTTGATGTTACTGTCGGATTTGTAGCACACGATAAAGAAGTTGTCATTTCGCACGAAACTACATCGCCATTTGCAAATGATGAATTTGAATATAAAGCACTGTTAGTTCCAACATTAGCACCATTTAATAACCACTGATAAGTTGGAGTTCCGCCATTTGTTGGTGCGGCAATAAATGTAACCGAACTTCCTTCGCAAATATCTGTAGAACTTGCAGCTATTGCAATATCAGGTGTAATTGTTGTTCCAACTGTAATTGTTTCAGAATTTGATGTTACGGTTGAAACAGTTGCACAAGCTAATGATGAGGTCATTTCACAACTTACAACATCATTGTTTGCTAATGCATTGTTAATATAAGTGTCGCTATTTGAACCAACATTAGAGCCATTTAATAACCACTGATATATTGGAGTTCCGCCATTTACGGACGTTGCAGTAAACGTTACAGAATTTCCTGAACAAATACTTGTTGAACTGGCTGAAATGGAAATAGCAGGAGTTACAATTGCTCCGACTGTCATTACAATAGAGTTTGAAGTAACAATTGAACTTGATGCACATGCTAACGAACTTGTCATATTACAAGCAACAACATCTCCATCGTTTAATGCTCCATTTGTGTAACTATTACTGTTAGTTCCAACGTTAGTGCCATTTAATAACCACTGATAAGTTGGTGTTCCACCATCAGTTACAGAAGCATTAAATGTAACAGAAGTTCCAAAGCAAATATTTGTTGCACTTGAGCTAATTGAAATTGCAGGATTTACATTCGCATTTACAGTAATTGCAATAGCATTTGATGATACATTTGGATTTGAAGCACAAGATAATGAACTTGTCATATCGCATGAAACAATGTCTCCATCAGTCAATCCTGTACTTGTATAAGTATCGCTATTTGTTCCAACATTTGCTCCATTTAAAATCCACTGATAAGTTGGGCTTCCTCCATCAGTAGGCATTGCTGTAAATATTACAGATGTTCCTTCGCAAATATCTGTAGAACTTGCCGAAATTGAAATTGCCGGTGAAACATTTGAACTAACAGATATAATAACTGAATTTGAAGTTACTATTGAACTTGATGCACATGCTAAAGACGAAGTCATTTCGCAGGAAATTACATCAGCATCGTTTAATGTTGAATT
>MENC01000295.1:8625-18967 GCA_001768155.1 Bacteroidetes bacterium GWA2_30_7 | reverse complement strand
TTGCAGAAATAGATACCGATGGAGTAGCATTAGCTGTAACAGAAATTGATATAGCATTTGAACTAACTGTTGAGCTTGTAACACAAGCTAAAGAAGAAGTCATGTCGCATGAAATAACATCAGTATCGTTTAAAGTAGAAGTTGTATAAGTATTGCTATTTGCACCAACATTTCCACCGTTTAATAACCATTGATAAGTTGGAGTTCCTTCATTTACAGGGGTTGCAACAAATGTTATTGATGTTCCTGAGCAAATTGTAGTTGAGCTTGCAGCTATTGAAACAGATGGTGTAACTACAGAACTAACTGTTATAGTTACTGAATTTGAAGTAACAGTAGAAATCGTTGCACAAGCTAATGAGCTGGTCATTTCGCAACTTACAATATCACCATCGTTTAATGCACTATTTGAATAAGTATTGCTGTTTGTTCCAACATTAGAGCCATTTAGTAGCCATTGATAAGTTGGAGTTCCACCATTCACAGGTGTAGCAGTAAATGTTACAGATGTGCCTGAGCATATTGTTGAAGCACTTTCTGCAATTATTACACTTGGAGTAACAGTTAAACTAAGTGCCATTGTTATTGCGTTTGAAGTAACAGTTGCAGGACTAACACATGCTAAAGATGAAGTCATATCGCATGTAACGATATCACCATCAGCCAAAGTGCTTGAAATATATGTATTGCTGTTTGTTCCGACATTAGAGCCATTCAATTTCCATTGATAAATTGGCGTTCCTCCATTTGTTGAATTTGCTGTGAATGTTACAGAAGTTCCGGAACAAATTGTTGTTGCAGTTGCAGCAATAGTAACTGATGTGCTAAGTGCTTGTTCAATTGTAGCAATTGCAGGAGTACGAGAACTGATACAATCAGCTTCTTTAATTTCCCAGTCGTAGAATGAACCATAACGAGTTCCACTACTGCAACTTGTAATGCTTACTAGTCCTGATAAAGTATAAGGATATGCTCCTGTAGAATTTACACGCCATAATCCAGAACCGGCAGGACCAACTAGTTTAAGTCCTGTTGCCGGAGTTAATGCCCAGTTTAAAGTAACTCTGCTTGCTCCTGATGGAACAGCAAAAGTTCCAGTTTGTAAAACTGTTCCTCCAGATGTTGTCAATTGAATAGTAATGTTTCCGGCAGTTTGTTTATCAACTGCAACCGATACTAAATTACAAGCCGAAATACAATCAAAATTTAATGTATAAGATGTATTTGAATATTGACCAGCTCCAAAATTGCTCAATGGTCCAACATATTGACTTGGTTTTAAAATATGGTCTTCTGCATAATATGTTGTTGTTGATGCAATTGATGGAGTTGTAAAAGTAGAGCCGGTGCCTAAATCTGTTCCTCCAGTTGGGGCATCAAACCAATGTAAAACGCCACTACCGGTTGCTGTTAAGTTTACAGTTCCAGTTCCACATCTCGAATTATCAGTTGTAGTTGGTGCGACGGGTGAGTTAACAGTTATTGTTACTGCATTTGAATTTGCATTTGAACTTGTAACACAAGCCAAAGAACTTATCATATCACATGTAATAACATCTCCATTGGCTAATGCTCCGTTTGTATATGTTGCACTATTTGTTCCAACATTAGCTCCGTTTAAAAGCCACTGATAAGTTGGAGTTCCTCCATTTGTTGGTGTTGCTGTAAAAGTTACAGGAGTAGGACTACACATTGTTGTAATGTCGGCAGTTATTGAAATTGATGGAGTTACAGAAGTGCTAACAGTCATTGTTACAGAATTAGATGTAGCGGTCGGAGTCGTTGTACAACTTAGTGATGACGTCATTACGCAACTTATTACATCGCCATTTGCAAGAGCAGAATTTGTATATGTTGCAGAGTTTGTTCCAACATTTGCCCCATTTAATTTCCATTGATATGATGCGGTTCCGCCATTTGTTGGAGTTGCTGTAAATGTTACTGAAGTTCCAGAGCAAATTGTAGTCGAACTAGCCGCAATTACAACCGATGGAGTTACAGAAGAACTAACTGCTATTGTAATAGAATTTGATGTTGCATTAGGCGTTGTTGCACAAGATAATGAACTGGTCATTACACATGATACTACATCATTATTTGCTAAAGCAGCATTTGTGTATGTTGCACTATTTGTTCCAACATTAGCGCCATTTAAAAGCCACTGATAAGATGGTGTTCCACCATTTGTTGGAGTTGCTGTAAATGTTACCGAAGTCCCTGAACAAATTGTAGTTGCACTTGTTGCAATTGATACAGACGGTGCAGCTGGAGCAGTTACTGTTATTGTAACAGAATTTGATGTTGCTGTTGAGCTTGTTACGCAAGTTAAAGAGCTTGTCATATCACATGTAACAATATCACCATCAGCCAAAGAACTATTTGAATAAGTCGTAGAATTTGTTCCAACATTTGTTCCATTCAATTTCCATTGATAAGTTGGTGTTCCTCCATTAGTTGGAGTTGCTGTAAAAGTTACATTTTCACCAATACAAATATTAGAAGCACTAGCCGATATAGATACAGAAGGAGTTGCTGCTGGATTAACAGTTGCTATTGCAGAAACTCTCGAACTCACACAATCGGCTTCTTTAATTTCCCAATCGAAAAAAGAGCCATAACGAGTTCCGCTACTGCAACTTGTAATACTAACAAGCCCAGCTAAGGTATAAGGATAAGTTCCAGCAGAATTTACTCTCCATAAACTCACTCCGGCTGGTCCAACAAGTTTAAGCCCTGTAGCTGGAGTTAATGCCCAGTTTAAGTTTACTCTGCTTGCTCCCGATGGAACAGCAAAAGTTCCAGTTTGTAAAACTGTTCCACCAGAAGTGGTTAATTGAATTGTGATGTTTCCGGCAGCTTGTTTATCAACAGCTACAGAAACTAATGTACATGCCGAAATACAATCAAAATTTAATGTATAAGCGGTATTTGAATAAGCTCCGGCAGCAAAATTACTTAACGGACCAACATACTGACTTGGTTGCAGTACATGGTCTTCTACGTAGTAAGTAGTAGTTGTAGCAATTGAAGGAGTTGTAAATGTTGAGCCTGTTCCTAAATCAGTTCCGGCAGTAGGTGCATCAAACCAATGAAGCGTTCCGCTACCTCCTGATGCTGATAAATTAACTGTACCTGTTCCACATCTCGAAGCTCCTGTAGCAGTGGGTGCAGATGGGACATTAATATTAATATAATTAGTTTTTACAAGTTGATTATTTCCGCAGCTATTTGTTGCAGTTAAAGTAACTGAATAAGTCCCACCATTTAAATATGTATTTGATGGGTTTTGAGAAGTAGATGTTTGCCCATCGCCAAAATCCCATGACCATGAACTTGGATTTCCGGTTGTATTGTCAGTAAATTGAACTAATCCAGAACAATTTGTCGTGGTCGGATTAGCAGTAAAACTAACAACAGGATTTGCATTTACAACTACAACAGTTGTCCCATTTAAACTTGGGCAACCACCTTGTGTAATATTAACCGAATATGTCCCTGCCATTGCTAATGTTGCCGCTGCAATTGTTGGACTTCTTAATGTAGATGTAAAGCCATTAGGACCTGTCCAGCTATATGTTGCTCCACTAACATTAGGTGTAGATAAATTAATTGATACTGATTCGCAAACAGGGCTGTTGCTTGTTGCTGTTGGAGTTGCAGGTCCTGTATTTACCGTAACAGTAGTTGTTCCTGCAATACTTGTACATCCGCTTTGAGTTATCGAAACTGAATATGTTCCTGACATTGCAGTTGTAGAACTTGCAATTGTTGGATTTTGCAATGTTGAAGTAAAAGAATTTGGTCCCGACCAGCTATATGTTGCTCCCGATGCAGTTGGAGTTGTTAAATTAATAGAAGAACCGGCACATACAGGAGAATTGCTTGATGCAGTTGGAGTTGCAGGAAGTGCATTTATTGTCATTGTTATTGAATTTGATGTTGCCGGATTTCCTGTAACACCGCCCAAATTAGATGTCATTACACATGTAACAGCTTGTCCGTTTGTAAGCGTAGTTGTTGTAAATGTTGCACTGTTAGTTCCGGCATTTGTGCCGTTAACTTTCCATTGATATGATGGATTTGAACCGCCATTTGTAGGCGTTGCAGTAAATGTAACAGATGTTCCTGCACAACATGGATTTGTTCCTGCGGTTAAAGCAATTGCAACACCCGCAACAGGATTAGCAACAGGAAGTTGAAAAGAAAAAATACGAGTTTTAACTCCTGAAGCAATATATTCTCCTGTATGCCAGAAAGTAATTCCGTCTGGATCAAGAGATGTGTGAGAATAATCACCAAATCTGTTTCCGCTAGTTTGTGATGATGTTCCCGCTACAGCAACTGTTTCTGCAAACGACATAGTCCCAAGAGCGTCTGTAGATAACCTTCCTGTATAACATAATGTTGGATAAATTGTAGATGAAGATTTGCAATAAGCCAAACCAATGCTACCATTATTATCCATAGCAATACTTCCCATCCAACGAGTGTGAGCATCGGGAGTAAAAGTTCCCTCTTGATATAAACTCCAAACCCCTGTTGATTGATTTTGACGTAGTTCAACCCAACGGATACTTCTTTGAGATGTGCTAATTTTAACACCCCAGTTCATTACAAGCGAATTATAGCCAGACCAAGGTCTCCATTGTGCTCTGTATGTAGGTATTCCACCAATTCCATCAAGTTTTTGAGTTGTTCCTGGTTGAGTAACATCATCCCAATTAGCATTATAAGATCCATCAAAAGCAGCAGTAGGAATTGTTGTGCTTGCTGAAATTGATGCAGAAGCTGTAGCCCCCCATGTTACAGTCATATTCCACATTGTAATTCCATCTACAGCTCCACCCCCCCAAGCATTGTCAGAATATGAAAAAAACGGCATAGGCGTTCCTGCTACAGGCAAACCTCCATCAGAAGCATCAGCAGGGAGAGGTACAAAGAACCAAGTTGATGGTGCAGACATATTAAAATTAGCACTAATTGACCTTGCCGATGGATTACCGGCTAACATTTGTGTGCGTTCGAAACAAAAAACTTTATCTGTAGTTTGATTAGAGGTCATATAATAACCATTTTCCCAAATAGAAAATTTTAAATAATCGGGAAATTGTGGAGAAGTGTATGTGTATGTGTAATAAGAACCTGTGGGGTCGCTTGTTGTTGAAATAGCGATATACATATAGTTAGTATTTCCGGATGAGCCGAACTGACTTAAAAACCAACGGTCGGCATACTTATCATACATAACAATAGGGTCTCCATCATTAGCAGTAGCCGGACTCCAAAGATTTCCCAATGTTCCGGTAAGGACATTGGAACCATTGCTTTTATTAAAAATTTTATAGGTTGTGCTATTTATTATTTGAATATAATGGTTTGGTCCTGCTGCACCTGTCGGGTCGAATGGTCTAAAACCTGAAGCCACTTGACCTGCCCAGTTTTGAATTACTGCTTTCGATGGGTCAACGAATCGCTTTCCCATTTCTGTTTGTCTTACAGAAGGGTCTTCGCCATATTCTGGTCCATCTGCAACTGAATAAACAAAGGTTTGAGGAGTACGATGTCCTCTGTCGGGTGATTCTTTTATCGTTTGGTCGTTATTTTTTACTTTTTCAACATTCGATTGAGTATTTACAATATCTCTTAGTGGAATAGTTTCATGAAATGCTATCGGATAAAGAACTTCATGACTAATACTCTGAGCAAAATAACTAATTGGAATTAAGCCACTTAATAAAAAAATGACAATAAAAATAAATAAATTTCTTTTCATCTTTAATCTACTTAAATTAAACGTTCGTCAATATGACTGACAAGTTTACGTAAAAGTTGCCTGCGTTCGTCAATAAAAATTACATTTTTGATAAATGAATTATATATTGTATAACAGTATATTTTTTCAGTAATATTTATCACGTCAAGTTCATATTTTATCAAATACAGAAAATGGGCAACATAAAGACTTAAATTTCATAAAGTTTTTTTAAGTTAAAGCAACCCATTTATTTTATCTCCGTCTTAATTTTGATTTTAAGTCTTTACAAACAGATGGTTTAATCCAAATGTTTTTTTTCATAGGTGAGTTCATGTAATGTAATTAAAGGGGGGGAAACTCCCCTTTTTTTATTTGCGAAACAGGAAAACGAAAAATTCCTATCGCTATAACTCTTTCTAAAATAGCTTCAATTTCGTAAATATATTAAGATAAAGCAGATTAAACACAAACTTTAATCAAAATATTTTATTCTTAACAGATATTAAAACAAATAAAGCATTGTATTGCATAAAAATACAGAAACAGAATTAGTTAATTAAAATTAATTTTGCTTATTTAAAACTTAATGTATATTTTTAGGCAACAAATATTTTGTGCTTTGCGAGAGAGAGTTAACATTTGTAAATGGTTGCAGATGATTAAAAATGGATATGTAAGGGATTGAAATTTTATAAATAAAAGCTAAGATGTACAAAGTTACAAGTTACCAACAAGCTTATAAAAAGATTAATACAGCATGACATTAAAGCAAATACTTTACGATTTATATCCTGAAGAAGATGCTAAAAAAGCAGAAGGATTTTTAATGTCTTATAAATTTCATGAACATCTTGACTTATGCTTAAAAATAATTAGACAAAAACTTTTAAATGAAGAAAGTGAAATAAATCAGCATGGAGTTATACAATTAAGTGCTGTAGCTTCTTCTTTACTTTCAGGTGTAAATGAAAAAATACGTTTACTAGAACTGAATGAAAATGACCAATTTATTTTACAAATCTTATCTGACATTTCGAGCAAAATATTTGAGTACATTTTAAAAAGTTCAAAATCGAATAAAAGTGTTTTAATAAATCAGATTTCTATTGCATTACATGACACTTGTCTGATTTTTAATTATAATGAAGATAAGTTATTCGAGTTTTTTAAATTTAGACAAATGCAACATTATGCAAATATATTATTAAATAATGACAAAATCAATAATCCTATTAATCCAAAAGATTTGCGGTTTTACCATTGGAAAGGCAATAAAACAAATAAACAAAACTTTATTGCATTGTTTTACGAAAATCAATTAATTACCAAGTCAAGCAAAAAGTCTATTTATAAATTATTTGAACCTTCATTTGAATTTTTAGAAATAGAATTAATGCCTGAAAATATTAGAATTACTATGACACTTTTCTACTGGTTAAAAAAGAAAAAACTATTAATTCCTAGTGGTTATGGTGGTTTTTACAAGCCATTAAAACAACATATAATCGGTTTTTCTCAAAATATTATTGAAAATAAAAGTGTGGGATATTATAGTGATAAATTAAAGAAAAACCACTCGGAATGGCTTAATAACACTAATAAAGTTGAAAAATGGTTAAAGGATTTGAAATAGTACATTTTCGATTATCACTCGGTTTTCAAAAACCGAATGCGATTTGCTTTATTTCCTGCTATACCTTTACAGCATAATTTAAACTATTTAAAAATGACTTACGCATTATCTCTAATTCAGCAAAACGATTTGAAACAGGCAGATGCCATTGTTCTTCGTAAAAAATTTCTCGGAATGGTTGACCATTTTGCAATTTTTTTAGGTTACGATAATAGCAACTATCCATATTTTGTAGCCAATTACAAAGATGGAGTACAGCATGTATCCGAAAAAGAATTAGATTCGTTTATGCAAAAATTGGAACCTACACGAATCGAAAGATTTGTAGGTACTGAAGTTGAACGTCAAAATGCAGTTAAAAGAGCTCTTAATCGCATAGATGAAAAGGCTTATGATTATTTTGCAAATAACTGTGAAAGTTTTAAAAATTATGTACAAAAAGGAATAAACTATAGCAAGCAAGCTGAAAACTTTAATGAAATTGCTGGAGCTGTTGGTATCGGAACAGCTGTTGTAGGCGTAGCTGCCTTGGCTTCTAAATCACCAAAAGTAGCTGCATGGGCTTTAGGTTTAACTGCATTGGCTACTATTGCATGGGCGATTTCAAGATCAGACGATTAATTTTTCCAGTAATAAAAACTAATATATTCGATTATGTTAAAAATTGGTCGTTATTCTTTTGATGGTATTTTTCTTAATACTAATAAAATTGCAAGTATGTCTGGAGTTTATGCTGTCTTTTCTGTAAAAGGAAAAAATAAAAAACTTATTGATATTGGTGAAAGTGCTTATGTTAAAGATAGATTAGATAATCATAATAGAAAAGATTGTTGGAGTAAAGAATGTACAGAAGGTAATTGGGGGTTTGCTGTTCACTATACATACGGTTTTCATAAAGCTGGTCGTATGAAAATTGAACAAGAAATTAGAAAGAACCATAATCTCGCATGTGGTATTAGATAATTTTAATACAACTTCTCTTTTTTTAACTTTGCCAATGTACGATGTGGCAAACATAGTGCAGTTTGACAATTACCATACAATTTGAAACATTTTGGGTACTTGACAGCAAAGACAAAAAAGGCTAGTTAGTAAAACCATGTTAGAATTTAGCGAGTAGTCATGTGCAACTTGACAATGATAACAAAATAATTATTCAAAGTTCTTATTTCTTCTCAGGCATCAACACAGCTTTAACGTAATGCTCTTTGGTAAAGTATTTAATTGCGAGGGCTTTTATACCAGTTGTTATCGAATTTAGGACTTCAATATAGGTATTAATAATCTTTAAATCACCATTATAGTGGCAGTATCCTGCACACTATAGCCACTGTAGTCAGAATCTTTTATGGATAAAATATAGATACAATATGAATATTTTTATTATATTTGCATCAAAATTATAGATAAAATAAAGATATTATATGGATATAATTAATAAGCTTAATTTTGATTTTAAGACAAATCAATTAGTCTTAAAAGTTATTAGTCAGATTGATTTATTCAAAGGCAAATGGAATATTATTGAACAAAAAGAAAATCGATATTTAAAAGAATTACGAAAAATTGCTACAATTGAAAGTATTGGTTCATCAACGAGAATTGAAGGTTCTACAATGACTGATGATGAAATTAAAAAATTATTGGCTAACATAAAAATTACAAAATTTAAAACTCGTGATGAACAAGAAGTAGTTGGTTATTACGACACATTGGAAACTGTGTATGAAAATTATACAAATATTGATTTAACAGAAAATTCAATAAAACAATTACATGGTACTTTATTAAAACATTGCGACAAAGACGGACGACATAGAGGACATTATAAAAATTTATCAAATAAAGTTGTAGCAAATTATCCGGACGGAACTCAAAAAATTATATTTAATACAACCGAACCTCTTTTGGTTGACCCACAAATGAAAGACTTGGTTAAATGGACAAAGCAACAACTTACAAAACAAGACATTCATCCATTAATAGTCATGGGAGTATTTATTTACGAATTTTTATCAATTCATCCATTTCAAGATAGTAATGGTCGTTTATCAAGATTACTTACAACATTACTATTACTTAAACAGGATTATCAGTTTGTACAATATGTTTCTTTTGAAAATCTAATTGAGCAAAAGAAAAAGGATTATTACAAAGCTTTAATGGATGGACAAAAAAATAGAAATACAAAATCTGAACAAATTGATAAATGGATTCTTTTCTTTTTAGACTGTATAAATATTTTGATAAGTCGTTTAGAGAAGAAATACAATATATACAAGTCAAAAGGAGGCTATTTGAATGACAGACAAAAAATGATTAAAGAATTTATTAAGAAAAAACAACCTGTCAAACTAAATGATATATCGAATAATTTTAATGAAATATCTGCAAATACAATAAAAAAGGATTTACAATATTTAAAGTCTGAAAATATTATTGAATCTATAGGACAAAGAAAAGGGACTGTTTATGTATTAAAAATAGACACAAGAAACTAATTAATTCATTGGCGTTCCTATTTCTTCTCAGGCATCAATACAACCTTAACATAATGCTCTTTGGTAAAGTATTTATTTGCTACGGCTTTTACATCGTCAATTGTTATCGAATTTATGTCTTCAACATAGCTGTTAATTACCTTTAAATCATCGTTATAATAATACGAATTTTCGATTGCCGATAGCCAGAATTTATTTTTCTTTAGCATAGTTTCACGCTCACGAATCATTGTTTCTTTTACTTTATTCAAGTCGTCAAGAGTAGGTCCGTTTTTGTTAATTTTTCCAACTTCATTGAAAACTGTTTTTGCAAGTTTTTTTACATTTTTTGGAGAGCAACCAAATGCCACAAATACCTGATATTTTGGATTTGGATATTTTTCGGTTCGGTTCATAATTTGAACGCCATAAACTCCGCCTTGGTCTTCACGTAACGATTCTCGTAACTTAATA
>MENC01000295.1:5476-8605 GCA_001768155.1 Bacteroidetes bacterium GWA2_30_7 | reverse complement strand
GTTTCCGGAAATTTTGAGCTAACATCTTTCCAAGCTTCTTTTCTGTGTTTGCTTGGTAATGCTCCCAAATAGCTTGAAATAAAAGGCAAAACAGAATCAATTTTAAAACTTCCAACAATAAAAAAATTAAAATCATCGGCATCTGAAAATCTATCGGTAAAAATTTCATAAGCTTTATTCAAATTAACTGTTTCGAGTTGGCTATCGGTAGGAATTGCAATAACTCTGGGATTGCCTGAACTTACAGTTTTTACAAGCGTATCGGAAAAGGCAACTTGCGGACTTGAACGGAAAAACTTAAACTGATTTGTCATTTTCGACATAAAAGCTCCGTAAGCCATTGAATCTTTGCGTGCTTGTGTAAAATAAAGGTAAACTAATTGCATCATTGTTTCAAAATCTTTTGGCGAACAATTTCCGTCAAAACCTTCGGTTATTTCATCAATTGTGGGGTTTACATCAACTTTTTGTGCCGATAATTTTTTTTCAAGCTCGGTATTGTCAAATTTTCCAATTCCGGATGAAGCAATAATTGAAGTTGAATAATTTGCCGATAATATATCAGCATCGGGGTATTGCGACGAACCACCTGGGCTATAAGCCGACAATAAAATTTCATCGTTTTTAAAATCAGTAGGCTTTAAAATTACTCTAACTCCATTTTCATATTTTATTTCAGTATAACCAAATTCTGTATTTTCTGTTTGGCTCATTATTTTGGCTTCGGCAGGTTTATTTTCTAGTAAAGGACTATCTGAAACATTATCAATGTATGCTTCTAATTTTAATGTTTTTACTTTTTCAAGAATTGCTAATATTTCTGCTTTTGTTGGCACAATAGCACCTTCTTTTTCGGGGGCAGTAATCATAATTCCTTGATTTTGCGGAATTATCCATTTTTTCGCTAATGAATTTACTTCTTCTAAATTTATTTCAATCAACAATTTTTTAGTTAGTTCAAATTCGTTTTTTGCTCCCTTAATTGGGTCTTTAGAAAGGAAATTATTAAGACATTGCTGTGCAAATACTTTCGATTCTGTTTTATCAACTTCTTTTGCTGCACGTTCGTAATTCATTAATATTTCGGCTTTTTGTCGCTCAAATTCGGTTTGTGTAAAGCCAAATTGTTTAACTCTCATACTTTCGGTTAGGATAAGTTCAAAAGCTTCGGCAATTTTATTTTCTTTTGGCATTGAGTACGACATATAAGCATCGTTGCTTCGTGCAAGAAATTCAGAAAAATAGGTATAAGCCATTATGTAAGGGCAATCAGGATTTTGTCCTAATTCACGAAGTCGATTATTTAAAATTCCACCATAAATCTGAGCTTTTAATCCATCTTTAAAATCTTCAACTGTAGCTGGAATTTTGTGAGGGTGTTTTATAAAATACATTAATGAATTTCCGGTTGCTTCTTTGTCGGTTTCAATACTTATAAGTGGCTCAGTATTATCGGGCAAGTTATATTCTTTTCGTTCCTGCTGATTTGCTGGATTTGTTAATTTTGAGAACTGATTTTTAATGGTTTCTTCGGTTTTTGCAATGTCAATATCGCCTACTACTATAACCGACATTAAATTAGGACGATACCAATCTTTATAGAATTTTCGGATAGTTTCGTATTTGAATGTTTCGAGAATTTCTTTTTTCCCGATAGGAATTCTGTCGGCATATTTTGAATCTTTAAAAATTATTGGAAAAGCTCGTTTTCTCATTCTGTCGTCAGCCCCTAAGCCAAGTCGCCATTCTTCAATAATAACGCCACGTTCCTTATCAATTTCTTTGTCTTCAAACGATACATTATGTGCCCAGTCTTCCAATACCTGAAAGCCTTTGCTTAATAATTCATCGTTGTCGGTTGGAAGGAAAAGCATATAAACTGTTTCGGCAAAACTTGTGTAAGCATTAAGGTCGCCGCCGAATTTAATTCCCATTTTTTCGAGAAAATTTACCAAATCGTCTTTCGGAAAATTCTTAGTTCCGTTAAAACACATGTGTTCGGTAAAATGTGCTAAACCTTGTTGTTCGTCAGTTTCATAAAGCGAACCGGCATTTATAGCTAAACGCATTTCGACACGTTTTTCGGGCAAAGTATTTTTTCGTATGTAATAAGTTAAGCCATTTTCTAGTTTACCTATTTTAACATTTTCGTCAATTGGTAAATTTTGTGCAAAAGAATAAAAAGTAACTACAAATAATAAAATAAAAGCAAATACTAACTTCATAAAATTGAATTTAAATTAAACGGTTACAAATATATTTGTTTTGGGTTTGAAAAAAAGCGATTAACAGCAATTTAACAGCAGATATAAGTAAGTTCTGGTATAATAGACAAAAAGTAGGTTGTTCTTAATAATTGATGAAAAGTAACTATTTGGGTGCCATATATTATTGTAAATGAATCCGAAGAATTCTCGCAGAGAAACGCAATGCAAATTCGCCAAGAACGCAAAGAACTGACATTCTGTTAATTATAGCTTTGCATACTTTGCGGAAACTTTGTGGTCTTTGCGTGAAACATATTAAATATCAAACAAATATCAGCACCTAAATAGATGCGATGAAAAAACATTTGAGATTGCTTCGTGCCTCGCAATGACGTGAATTGCAGTTGTCGAAGCAAGAAGCAATCTATCACCAATTATTGAGAACTTCGAGTTACAATATCAACTTCGGAATTTCAGAAACATTAGAAATTGTAATAAGCTTGAGTTTTGTTTTAAAACTGTCTTTTTTTAGGCTGAATTTTGAAATCATCATACTTTCAAAGCCAAGTTTCTCGGCTTCTCTAATGCGTTGTTCAATTTTTGAAACTTGACGAACTTCGCCTGTTAAACTAACTTCGCCTGCGAAACATATCTTTTTTGCAATTGACGAATCAAATCCCGAAGAAATTATTGCAGATATTACTGCTAGGTCTATTCCTGTATCGTTAATTTTGATTCCTCCTGCAATATTCAGAAAAACGTCTTTGCCCGAAACCTTTATTCCCATTCGTTTTTCCAAAACAGCCAAAAGCATATTCATTCTTCTTGAATCGAATCCGTTTGTTGTTCGTTGAGGAGTTCCATAAGGGGAGTTTCCAACTAATGCCTGAACTTCAATTAACAATGGTCTGTTGCCTTCTAA
>MENC01000295.1:1373-5446 GCA_001768155.1 Bacteroidetes bacterium GWA2_30_7 | reverse complement strand
GTCGTCGTGTTGTGAAAGTAGCAGTTCAGATGGATTAATAACTTCGTGTAAACCATCGCTGAACATTTCAAAAATGCCAATTTCTGAAGTTGGTCCGAAACGGTTTTTCAGAGTTCTTAAAATTCTATACTGATTGCTTAAATCGCCCTCAAATTGCAATACAACATCAACAATATGTTCAAGTGCTTTTGGTCCGGCAATATGTCCATCTTTGTTGATATGACCTACGAGAAAAATAGGAATGGAATGATGCTTTGCACATTTCAACAAAAGATTAGTACATTCTTTAATTTGCGAAATACTTCCGGGAATCGACTCAAGAGAATCGGTTTGAATGGTTTGAATTGAGTCAACAACAACCAAATCGGGCTTAATTGTTTCAATATTGTTTATTACAGATTCAAGTGAGGTTTCGTTTAAAACCAAAAGATTTTCGTTGGCATTTTTAATTCTGTTTGCTCGTAACTTAATCTGATAAAGGCTTTCTTCGCCTGAAATATAAAGTACGGTAAGATTATTAAATTGTAAAGCCAACTGAAGCATTAGAGTTGATTTTCCTATTCCTGGTTCTCCACCTATTAATACAACCGAGCCGGGAACAATGCCACCACCCAAAACTCTATTAAGTTCGTCAATATGAGTATTTACCCGAGTAAAATTGTTTCCTTCAATTTCGGATAATTTTACAGGTTTTAAATTTTGTACTAATGATTTACCGGATGAGCTGGAATTTGATTTAGTGAAGGTTTCCTCAACAAAAGTATTCCATTCGTTGCATGATGGACATTTGCCAAGCCATTTTGGTGTTTGAAAACTACAGCTTTGGCAAATATAAACTGATTTAGTTTTTGACATTAATTTTTTCGAACAAATTCAAATCTTCCGAATGCATATTTATCGTCTGAATCAAGAAATTGTTGCATAATAAGTATTTCTTTATCAACGTGTAATATTCGGTATTTGCCATTAAGCCAAGTAAAGCCATCAAGCTTAATATTGACAAATAGTTTTCCTGTTTTTTTGGATAATTCGTAAGTGCCGGTGTTTTTTTTCTCTATTCCATTAATTATACTAACTCTTTCAACGGTTAAACCTTCAGTGAAAGTATATAATATTACTTCATTCAAATCATTTTTTGATACCCACACATATTCCCAATTTCCAACTAACAATCCTTCTCTTTTCTTGCCACAAGAAGATATTATAATCGAAATAAATAAAAGTGAAATTGAAAAAAGCAGTATTTTTTTAAATGTTCTTTTCATAATCTTATTCTTTTGTAAAGTCTTTTCTAATATATTGTTCACTTCCACTTCCGTCCGATGTTTGAATTGTTTTTAATAATTTTCCCGATAATTTAACAACACGATATTTTCCATCAGTATATACATCAGTATCAAATATTTCGAGATAAGTTTTAAAAGAACTTACTCTTATCAAATATATTCCGGTATCTGCCGAAGTTGTAGCATTTTCGGTATTATTAGTGGTTTGTATAAAATCGCCATTATTTGAAAACGCCCATGTTTTTTCGATGTTTTGGTCAGAAGAAGAATACGAAACATATTTCCACGTACCTTCAATTCGATTTTCTTTCATTTTTTTACAAGAAACGAAAGAAACGATAATTAATAAAATCAATAAAGCTCTGAATATTAACGCCTTTGTTTTCATAAACTTGTCATTGACAACAAAGATAAAAAAATGTTTCAAAAAAATTATTAAATTTTAGTTATAATACTGCTCGACGAGAAGTTATTTAAATATTCAATAACAACCACTTGACCACCATAAGAGTTTACAAAACCAGAACCAACAATGTTTTCAACTTTATAATCGCCGCCTTTTACAAGAAAATCGGGCTTTATTAATTTTATTAAATTATCAGGTGTTGTTTCGTTAAATAATATTACAGCATCAACAAATTTCAATGAAGAAAGTATTAATGCTCTGGAATATTCGTCTTGCACCGGACGATTTTTACCTTTATTTTTTCTTACCGACTCATCGGTATTCAGACCAATAACAAGTTTATTGCCTAAGCTTGCAGCTTTTGCTAAATACTCAATATGACCACGATGCAATATATCAAAACAACCGTTTGTGAAAACAATTTTATTGTCTTTAAATTTCCAAACGTTTATAGCAGACAATAGATTTTCTAAGGAAAAAACCTTCGATTGTATTAATTCAAGATAATTTGGCATTTTATTTCAATTTTCGTTTCCCCAAAAATAGCATAAAAAAAGATATTGCTCCAAGAATTAACATAAATAATGCTTGAGATTCGTGGCTGATTGTTGCATATATTAATCCATCTTCCTGTGATATTCCATAAAGCATTAATGCTAACGAAACAATCCAATGAAAAGCCCCAAAGCCTCCCTGAACCGGTGCAGTCATTCCAATTCCTCCAACTACTAAAATAAATAGTCCGTCGATAGGAAGTAAATCTGAGGTAGCATTGATTGAAAAAAACATAAAATACGACATCAAAAAATACATCGACCAAATTATAATAGTATGAATTAAAAAACCTAATCGATTTTTCATTTTAAATACAGATTTCAATCCCTCTATCAGCCCCTTAATTAGTGAAATAACCTTTTGAAATAATTTTTTTTGAAATAATTTTTTTCTAAATAAGTATGCCAAAAACATTATAAAAACACATACTGAAAGGATTGCAAAAATAAAAAAAGTAGAATTTTGAATTTTCTGGATTAATGGATTAAAAACCTGTGTTATAAAAAAATTTCCAAAAAAAGTAATTTTAGAAAAGAATACTACAATTGTTAAAATCAGTAAGCAAATAAAATCTATAACTCTTTCGACTATAACTGTTCCAATTAAAGAATCGACAGGGATTTTTTCGGCTTTACCAAGAACTCCACATCTTGTAACCTCGCCAATTCTGGGAAAAGCCATATTTGCAACATAGCCCAAAATTAATGAATATAAGCTATTTAAAAGTGCCGGTTTATATCCTAACGGTTCAATAAGAATATTCCAGCGAGCAGCTCGGCTAATAAGTGCAGTCAAAGCACAAACCAACGATATAGAAATCCAAAAATAATCAGCATTGAAAATTGCATCTAATAACTTTTCAAGATTAATATCCTTAAATGCAAAATAAAGTAATGTTATTCCAAGAATTAAAAAAATGAAAAACTGAATGGTTTTTTTTAAGTTCTGATTCAATTATTTAGGATTGTTTGAGGTTTGGGGTTGAAGTAGGTTGAATAGTTTTTAAGTTTAATAGTGGATAAGTTACTAAAAGCCGAAAAGCCTAAACCACTAAAGCCTAAAAGTCTAAATCCCTATCGAATTAGTTTATTTGTAGCTGAATCGGGAAAAATAATAGTAGGTTTAAATGTTTTTGCTTCGCTTACATCAATATGAGCATAAGCAATAATTATAACTTCATCGCCAACAATAACTTTTCGGGCTGCAGGTCCATTTAGGCAAATTTTTCCCGAGTTACGTTCTCCTTTAATAACGTAAGTTTCTAATCTCTCGCCATTATTTATGTTAACAATTTGAACCTTTTCGTGTTCAAACAAATTAGCGGCATCCATTAATTCTTCATCAATAGTAATACTGCCAACATAATTCAAATCGGCTTGAGTTACAGTTACTCTGTGAATTTTCGATTTACAAACTTCGATAATCATTCGGCAAAGATATTAATTATATCTGATATTGTCAATTAAACGAATTTTACCGGCAAAAACTGCAATACATCCTACAATCTTGCAATTTGTATCCCACCTGTCAATTGGGCTAAGTGTCTGTGAATCTACAATTTCAAAATATTCAACTTTTAATAAAGAATCTTTGTTAATATTTTCAATAACATATTTTTTTACGTCATTTACAGTATTGTTTTTAGTTTTTAAAACCGAATCTTTTAGATATTTATAAATCTTAGGAGCAGCTTGTCGATAATCGTTATTTAAGAGCAAATTTCTTGAACTCATTGCCAACCCATCAATTTCCCGAAATGTTTCACAAGCAATAATATTCACATTCATTTTAAGCTGATTTACTAACTTCTTAATAATTGTAAGTTG
>MENC01000295.1:994-1344 GCA_001768155.1 Bacteroidetes bacterium GWA2_30_7 | reverse complement strand
TATTAGGTTCAATAATATCAAAAAATTTGCTGACAATTTGTGCTACACCATTAAAATGTCCTGGTCTGAAAGCACCTTCCAGAACATTTTCTAAATTATCGAAATTGAAAATCCGAGTATCAGTTTCGGGATACATTTCGTCGTTATCGGGTAAAAAAAGAATATCTGCATTAGTCTTTTTTAAAAGCTCTAAATCTTTCTCAATAAGTCGTGGATAATTTTTCAGGTCTTCCTTATTATTAAACTGTGTAGGATTAACAAAAATACTTACTATTGTAACATCATTATTTTCACAGCTTGTATTAATAAGTGAAATATGACCATCGTGCAATGCTCCCATTGTGGGAACA
>MENC01000295.1:0-902 GCA_001768155.1 Bacteroidetes bacterium GWA2_30_7 | reverse complement strand
CGGCCGTACCATATCGAAATACGAATCGGGCAACTGCATGATGGCACCGCTGTTGGCACAATGCACCAATGGGATGTGTATACCGTCGATTTCCAGTTGCGTCACCAACGCACGGAAATCGGAAAGTTGCTTACGGGCGAATGAAAGATCCGCTTCGTCCGAACTGGCAAAATGAGTCCAAATCCCCTTCACGTGAACATTTGGCAACAAAGCGATGGATCGAATAAACCTGTCGGCTGCTGAAGGAGGAATTCCGATTCTGCCCATGCCGGTGTCA
This sequence comes from Bacteroidetes bacterium GWA2_30_7, assembly GCA_001768155.1. Classification (GTDB taxonomy): domain Bacteria; phylum Bacteroidota; class Bacteroidia; order Bacteroidales; family GWF2-33-38; genus GWA2-31-9. The sequence goes on along the minus strand of MENC01000295.1, from coordinate 625 downwards.
ATTTTGAGATGCACAGAAATAGTTTTTTTTCGTTTCCGGCCAATACTGTTCAATCGCCGTGCAATAGTGCGGTCGCAGAGTGTCGGCTCCAAATCATACTCAACGAATAATTCAAGTTGTTCCGGCAACGGGGCAGTAAAAACATGGATCGGGATGGTAGGAAATACTTTTCGCAGCGCAATCCCCTCTTCGACGATCGCGACACCGAAGTACTGGGCGGTGTTATTTTTCACGATGGAGGTGACCACTTCGGCTGAACCGTGTCCATAGGCATTAGCCTTGACCACCGCCATAATAAGCGGGTGTCTGCCAATCTTCTTCCGGATATTTCTGAGATTGGCATTGATGGCACGTAGATCGATTTCAGCAAATGTTGGTCGCATGGTTCACACGGGGATAATGTAATTGTAACTTGATGAAGATGCAAAAATAAAAAAGCCCACCGAAGAATCCTTCCTGTGGGCGATCAAAAGGAACATAACAATTTCACATCTTCGGTGATGTTTTCAACCGATTCAGTGAACGGAGCAATGCAACTCTCGCCCGATCGAGATCTATTTCGGCATTCTTCATTGCGAGACGCTCCTGTGCGCGCATCTTCGCTTTCTCCGCCCGCACCACATCA
>MENC01000294.1 GCA_001768155.1 Bacteroidetes bacterium GWA2_30_7 | reverse complement strand
ATCAGGCTTCGCCTGATTACTAACAAAAGGCTACAGCCTTTTTAGATAGAACCTACTGAGGCAGAGCCTCAGCCGAGCCATGACCTTCAAAAATCAACTAATCTTCCTCCAACTTTCCTTAGCATTTGCAATTTTATTTAACTGCTTAACTAATAGCTGGTTATTTGGTTTTGATAAATCGGGGTCGTGGTTTAAGATTTTTTCGGCAATGTCTCTTGAATATTGTAGAATTTTGGTGTCTTTTACAAGGTCGGCAAGTTTTAATTCAAACGGAACTCCACTTTGCTGAGTTCCTTCTATATCGCCTGGTCCACGCAAGTGCATATCTATTTCGGCAATTTCAAATCCATCGGAAGTACTAACCATAGTTTCGATGCGTTTTTTTCCATCGTCAGATAATTTTGGTCCTGTCATTAAAACACAATATGATTGGTCTGCTCCTCTCCCAACCCTGCCACGCAATTGATGCAACTGTGATAAGCCAAACCTCTCGGCACTTTCAATAATCATTACACTTGCATTTGGAACATTTACACCAACTTCTATCACAGTTGTTGCAACAAGAATATGTGCTTTTCCTGAAACAAATAATTTCATACCAAATTCTTTATCAGCAGGTTTCATTCTGCCATGAACAACCGAAGTAACATATTTTGGTGCCGGAAAAGTTTCGGTTATTATCTCCACACCTTCGTCGAGATGCTTATAATCAAGCGTTTCTGATTCTTCAATTAAAGGATACACAATGTAAATCTGTCGCCCCTCTTCTATTTGTCGGCGAATAAAACCATAAACTTTTAACCTTGAACCTTCAAAAAAATGCAATGTTTTTACAGGTTTACGACCTGGCGGAAGTTCATCAATTACAGATATTTCCAAATCGCCATAAACAGTCATTGCAAGAGTTCGGGGAATCGGAGTAGCTGTCATTACCAAAATGTGAGGAGGATTTAGAGATTTTTTCCAAAGTTTCGCTCTTTGGGCAACTCCAAAACGGTGTTGTTCGTCGATTACAACAAATCCAAGATTTTTAAAAACCACATTATCTTCAATCAAAGCATGAGTTCCAATTAAAATTTGCAATTCGCCGTTTAATAATTCGTCGCTAATAATTTTACGTTCCGATTTTTTCGATGAGCCGGTTAGCAATTTTATTTTAATTTCCAGATTTTTTGCAGCTTCAGTAATTGTTACAAAATGCTGTTGTGCAAGTATTTCGGTAGGAGCCATTATACATGCTTGAAAACCATTATCAATTGCCATTAACATAGATAATAATGCAACTAAAGTTTTTCCGCTGCCAACATCGCCTTGCAGCAATCGATTCATTTGTTTACCCGATGTAACATCTTTGCGAATTTCTTGCAAAACTCGAATTTGAGCAGATGTCAAACTGAAAGGAATCTGATTAAATAATTTTGCAGTGTAGTTATCATTTTCTTTTTTAAGAATATAACCCTGACAATTTTCTTTACGAGAAATTTTTTGTTTCAGAATATTTAGTTGAATAAAAAATAATTCTTCAAATTTAATTCTATATTGAGCTTTGCTAAGAGTTTCAGCATCTTTTGGAAAATGAATAGTTAGAAGTGCTTCGTTTATTGGCATTAAAAATAATTTCTGAATCATATACTGCGGCAATGTTTCAGGAACTTTTCCATAAATTTCTTTAAAAATAAATTGTTGAATTTTTTGAATTGCTTTTGAATTAAGAAAGTTTTCCTTCATTTTTTCGGAAGTATTGTACTGACCATGTAACGAAGCATTTAGACCTGATTCGTATTTTTCAACTTCCTCAATTTCGGGATGGCTCATATTCAGCTTGTTATTAAAAACTGTCGGCTTTCCAAAAATTATATATTCTATACCAGTTCTTATATTTTCGAGTATCCATTTTTCGCCTTTAAACCACACTAAATCCATGCCCCCTGTAGTATCAATAAATTTTGCAGTCAGGATACTTTTACTTTTGGTTTTTTGTTTTTCAAAATTGATAATTTTACCTTTTAGCTGAATGTAAGGCATATTAGCATCTAAATCGCATATTTGATAAAATTTTGTTCGGTCTATATATTTATAAGGAAAGTGATAAATAAAATCTTCAACAGTAAAAATCTTAAAATCATTATTCAAAAGAGTAGCTTTTCGAGGACCAACTCCGTTAACATATTTAATATCAGTGTTTAAATCTAAAGGCAAAATCTATATACTTTATTTTATAAAAATAGAAAATTGATTCTTAAAATTTTATTTTTAGAAATAAACTTATCAATTTTTTCTAATTGCATTTTAAAAATATAAAAAAGACTATTTTAGCAAATATGAATTTTTATCAAGCCGGAAAATATTTTCATTATTGGTGTTTTGCGAATCATCAGAATGGACACGGTATTCATTCGCCTTTTGTTTTCGATTTATTAACCAATATTATTGAAGATTTTACACCATTTTATTGCTTTTCAGATATTGAAAATTATAGACGTAAGTTACTGAAAAATCACTCTGAAATTGCTGTAACTGATTATGGTGCTGGTTCAAAAATTCAGAAATCTGATAAAAGAAAAATATCAGAAATTGCACGATATTCTTTAACAAAACCAAAATATGCTCAGTTATTATTTCGATTAGTAAACCATTTTAAACCTGAAAATATTATAGAACTTGGAACTTCTCTAGGTTTGACTTCACTTTATTTAGCTTTTCCAAATTCAAAAACTAAAGTTTTTACTGTTGAAGGTTGCCCCGAAATTGCAAAGATTGCAAGTAATACACACTCAAATTTTATTGCAAAAAACATTAATCTCCAAATTGGAAATTTTCAGAAAGTATTACCCCAATTATTAAATGAAATAAAAACGATTGATTTTGCGTTTATTGATGGAAACCACTCATATAAAGCGACTTTAGAAAATTTTAAGCTTCTAAAAAATTATTCAAACAATAATTCAATTTTTATTTTTGACGATATTTATTGGTCAAAAGAAATGACAGATGCCTGGCAAGAAATTAAATCAGACAATGCAGTTACTTTATCAATTGATTTGTTTCAATTTGGAATAATTTTTTTTATGAAAGACTTTAAAAAACAGGATTTTAGAGTACGATTTTAACCTATAACTCTTCGTCAATTTTAACAGCTTTCATATAATATTCTAATGCTTTGTCGTATTCGCCCATATTGTGATAAACACTGTTGATATTCATATAGCAATACGACATTCCCTTTTTATCACCCAGCTCTTCCCTAATTTTCAAACCCAAAAAATAGTACTCTAAAGCTTTTTCGTATTTGTTTTGAGAAGAATATACATTGCCAATATTTGTGTAACATTTAGCTATTCCCTTTTTTCCTTCGTGTAAATTGGGTCGCATTTTTTCAATTTCCTCATTTATTTTCAACGATTCTAAATAATCATCTATAGCTTTAGTGTAACTGCCTTGCGAATAGTGAACACTTCCTATATTATTGTAACATAACGACATGCCAATTTTTCCATCAATTTGTTCGGGGAGAAATTTATCTAAATCTTCAAAAACCTTCATTGCCTTTTGATAATATATTAAAGCCTTGTCGTAATCACTTTGTTTAAGGAAAACATTGCCAATATAACGTAGCGATGTACCTTTTAACGACAAAAGCGTATTTCTAACACTATCTATATAAGATTTTTCGTTATTCTTATTTCCGTCAAGTACTTCATCTGTTAAGTCAATCGCTTTTTGATAATAAAACATTGCAGAGTCAATATTAATATTTTTGTGAACTTCGCCAATTTCAATAAATAATTTTATGCGAGTTGTATCATTAGTTGCTTGTTGGTGCTTTTCCCATAAAGAATCTAGCTTAACTTTTTGTCCGTTAATAGTTTGAACAAACATTAAACTTATTAAAGAAATAAAATATATTTTAACATACTTTTTCATTGGTTAACTTATTAATTATTAAATATTTATATTTTAAATTGTAAATTTATTTACTTATTAAATGATGTTACGCATAACGATAATTTTTATTTTTCTCTACAAGATTTATTTCACGCAAAGCTCGCTAAGTTCGCAAAGAGTCCCGATTTTTATCGGGATTCTCTGCGGTCTTTAACCTTTGCGTTCTCTGCGAACACTTCGACTTGCTCAGTGCATCGCTTTGCGTGATAAATTATTCTTTTGCATAACATGAGTTATTAATTAATTCATTTCAGTTTTCAAATGTTTAGTTGAAATTTTATTAATTAAAATCCCAAGTAACCCGCCCAAAATTGTAGTCGTTATGCAAATTGGAATTAAAGTATAGGGTTCTTGCGACCCGATTATTATTGCACAAGGTAAAAGTGTTAAAAATGCAACAATAATTCCCTTAAATATTGCATTTATTCTCAAATTTATTGATGCAATAAAAAATCCAACTACAACCCACATTGAAAATGCAGATAAACACGCATCCCATGATAAATCCTGAATAATCATTGGAATAACATCTATTATACCGGCAATTATACCTAATAATATTCCTAATAATTTCTTATTCATTGCTATTAATTTTTGAGTTAAAATTAATTAGTTTTGCCAAAATTCAAACATTTTTTTTAACTTTTATTCAATAGAAATATATGAATGTTCAAATTATTCAATCAGCAATTGACTTTGCGAAAAAAGAACTTATAAAATATGACTCCGGACACGATTGGTATCATACATATAGAGTTTGGTCGATTTCAAAACAAATTGCAAAAAAAGAAAAAGCCGATATGTTTGTTGTTGAGTTAGCAGCTTTACTTCACGATATTGCTGATGCCAAATTTCATAATGGCGATGAAGAAATTGGACCAATTATGGCTTCAACTTTTCTTAAAAAAAATAACGTTTCAAGCAAAATAATTGAACAAGTAGTTTTTATAATCCGTAATATTTCGTTCAAATCGAAAGAAATCGAAAAAATCGAAAAACCTATTGAATTTCAGATAGTTCAAGATGCCGACCGCCTTGATGCTATCGGTGCAATCGGCATTGCCAGAGTATTTGCTTATGGTGGTTTTAGAAATCAAAAAATATTTGACCCTGAAATTCCACCAGCACTTAATATAACTAAAGAAGAGTATAAAAATCACACATCTACTTCAATAAATCATTTTTACGAAAAGTTATTGAAACTTAAAGACTTAATGAATACTGAAACAGGGAGGGCTTTAGCCCTTAAACGTCATAAATTTATGGAAAAATATCTGGAACAATTTTTTGAAGAGTGGAATTGTATAATTTAATCACGCTTATACAAAAGTTTATTAGTAAACCTGTACCAACTCAGCCACATATTTTCTTTTCTTGCCACAGATTACTCTAATTTTCACAGATTAATAACCGCTTTAGGGGATAATTTTTGTGGAAATTTAAACAAATCTGTGAAACAAATCTGTGTAAATCTGTGTAATCTGTGGCAAAATGAGTAGCTGAGTAGATACATTTTATTTAATATTTGGTTTTTCGGATTTGTGATATGATTAGTTATTTAAGTGAATATGCTTACCGACATTTGAAAACCATTTATAAATTTGTAATTTTATCATTTATTAGAAAAATATTTATGGACAGAATTTTTCAAAAAATTTCAGAAGGAATTAACGAAAACAATAGCTCTGCATTATGTATTGTTGTTAACAGTCAGGGTTCTACTCCTCGCAAAGCCGGAGCAAAAATGATAGTTTATGAAGATGGTCAGATTGATGGAACAATTGGTGGCGGCTCAATCGAAAAACAAGTTATTGTGGATGCGCTGGCACAAATAAAATTAAATTCACCATTATTTAAAAAATATAACCTTGCAGAAGATTTAGGAATGCACTGTGGCGGAAAAATGGAAATTTACATTGAACCACTAATATGCAAAATAGATTTGTTTATTTTTGGAGCAGGGCACATTGGACGTGTAATTGCAAGATATTCACTCGATTTTGGATTCCAGCCAACTCTTATTGATGAACGACCCGAAGTAATTAATAACGTTAACATACCAAACTGCAATTTCGTAAATAAAAACTATCTCGAATCAATTGACGAACTTCATATTAATCAAAGTTCTTATATTGTACTTGTAACGCATAAGCACAAATTTGATGAAGATATTCTGGCAAAAATTGGAAAAATGCAATATAAATACCTCGGTATGATAGGAAGCAAAAATAAAATAGCAATTGCAAGAAAACGCTTTATCAATGAAAAATTACTTTCCGAAAAAGAACTTAACAAAGTTGATATGCCAATAGGAATTAAGTTTAATGCACAAACTCCCGAAGAAATTGCTATCAGCATTATTGCAAAATTGATTGATGTTAAAAACTCCTGAAAAAATGACAACCAGCAAAAATAAAATACAATTTTTACTCGGAAACAAACTTACCGAAATTGATTTTAATTCCAAAAAAATACCTCCAACAACCACAGTATTAAACTATTTACGCAGTTTACCAAATCACAAAGGAGTAAAAGAAGGCTGTGCCGAAGGCGATTGTGGAGCTTGTACAGTTGTTATTGCAGAAGAATCAAATAACAAATTAACATATAAATCCTTCGATTCATGTTTGATTTTTTTGCCCTCACTTCATGGCAAACAGTTAATCACAGTCGAAGATGTGGGTAATTCTGAAAACCTTCATCCAGTTCAAGAAGCATTAGTTGATACACATGCAAGTCAGTGCGGATTTTGCACTCCCGGAATTACAATGTCGCTGTTTTCTATTTACAAACAAGATTTTATTCCCTCAAAAGAGTTTATTATAGATGCACTTACAGGAAATTTATGTCGCTGCACAGGTTATAAACCAATTATCGAAGCAGCACATAAATGTTGCGGAGAACATAATCACGATAATTTTTCTGAAAACGAAAATGAAACAATTCTAAAGCTTCAGGAAATAAAAAAAACATCTGATAATATAGCAATTGACACTGGAATTCAAAAATACTATTTACCAACAAATCTTAAAACTGCTTTACAATTAAGAACAGATTTACCTGCTTCAACAATAATTAATGGCGGAACTGATGTTGCACTTAGAGTTACAAAAAAGAATGAAATAATTCCCACAATTATTGACCTAAGCCAAACTACCGGTTTAAAACAAATTACAAAAACTGAAAAAGAATGGTCAATAGGAACTGGTATTAGCCTCGAAGACGTTAGAGTTGAAGTAAAAGAAATATTTCCAGCTTTATATGAAATGTTAAGTGTATTTGGTTCAAAACAAATACGCAATAAAGCTACTTTTGGAGGAAACATTGGTTCGGCTTCTCCAATTGGCGATACAACTCCGGTTTTGATGGCTTACAATTCAGTATTAGTTTTAAAAAATACTAAAGCAGAAAGAGAAATAAAACTTAGAGAATTTATAACTGGTTATCGTACAACACAAATGAACCATGACGAATTAATTATTGCTGTAAAAATCCCTATTCCAAACAAAACCGAAATAATTAAATCGTACAAAATTTCAAAACGCAAAGACCTTGATATATCAACTGTTAGTGCATGTTTTAATCTGACAAAAGACGAAAAATCCATAGTAAAAGACATTTTCATAGTTTACGGTGGAATGGCAGCAACAACAAGCCGAGCCACCAAAACAGAAAAATTTTTAATAGGTAAACAATGGAACAGAGAAAATATTGAAAAAGCTATGAAGCTTATTGATGAGGATTTTACGCCTATTTCTGATGCCCGTTCAGGTGCCGAAGCCCGTAAAATAATGGCTCGTAATCTTATGATGAAATTTTATAATGATACAAATAAATCATAGCCACAAAGACTCAAATATATTTAAAATTTATATTTTGTGTTTCCTTAGTGTTTTTGTGCCTTTGTGGCAAGAATAAATAAATAAAAATGAAAACAATATATCACGAAAGTGCAAAATATCATGTAACCGGAGAAGCAACTTATATCGACGATATTAAAGTTGAAAGTCAATTGCTTCATGGTTATGTTTACACAAGTCCTGTTGCTCATGCAAAAATCAAAAATTACGATTTTTCAGAAGCAGCTAAAGTTGCCGGTATTCATGCAATTCTAAGCTATAAAGATATTCCTGGTCATAACCAAATGGGACCAGTTTTTAAAGACGAAGTAATTCTTGCTGTTGACGAAGTAACTTTTATAGGACAATCAATTTTTCTGATTGCTGCTGAAAATGAGGAAATTGCCAGACAAGCTTCAAAGCTTATAAAAATTGAATTTGAAGAATTACCAGCAATTTTAACCATTGAAAAAGCAATCGAAAATGGTCAAACCATACAACCATCTCGTAAAATTGAAACCGGTGATATTAACGAAGCTTTTAAAAATGCAACAAATATTATTGAGGGCGAATTAAAAGTAGGCGGTCAGGAACATTGGTATTTGGAAACTCAAATTTGTCTTTGCATTCCCGAAGAAGGAAGAGATATGAAAGTTTTCAGTTCAACACAAAACCCTTCTGAAACTCAGCTTCTTGTAGCTGAAGCATTAGGTCTTCAAAAAATGAACGTAGAAGTTGATATGAGGCGTATGGGAGGCGGATTTGGAGGAAAAGAAACACAAGGAAATCATGTTGCTATTTGGGCTGCGTTACTTGCAAATTACACTAAAAGACCAGTAAAAATCAGACTTTTCCGTGATGATGACCAAAAAAATACAGGTAAACGTCATCGTTTTTTAATTAAATATAAAGCAGCTTTCGATAACAACGGTTTAATTTCGGCTGTTGATGTCGAACAAAACTCAGATGCAGGCGCTACTACAGACCTTTCAATGTCTATTTTAGAACGTGCAATGCTACATGCCGAAAACAGTTATTATATTCCAAATATGCGAATTATTGGTCACGCATGGAAAACAAATTTGCCTTCAAATACTGCATTTCGTGGATTTGGTGGACCTCAAGGAATTGCTTGTATGGAAACGATTATAGACAGAATTGCCAGAACTTTGAAAAAGGACTCTGCCGAAATTAGAAATACAAATTTTTACGCCCTTTTCGATAGAAACGTTACTCCTTATGGTCAGAAAATAGAAAATAATCGTTTGCCTAAAATTTGGGAACAAATTATTGAAACTTCTGATTATTTTGAAAGACGAAAACAAACAGATTTTTTCAATAATAACAACGAATTTTACAAAAAAGGGCTTGCTTTAACTCCTATAAAATTCGGAATTTCTTTTACAACATCGTTTTTGAATCAAGCCGGAGCTTTAGTTCATATTTATAATGAAGGGTCGGTACTTGTAAACCATGGTGGAACTGAAATGGGACAAGGACTTCACACAAAAATGCGACAAATTGCAGCTAAAGAATTAGGAATTGATTATGAAAATATAAAAGTTAACTCAACAAACACTACAAAAGTTCCAAACACCTCTCCCACAGCAGCTTCTTCGGGTGCCGACATGAACGGAATGGCTGTAAAAGATGCAATTGATAAAATAAAACATAAACTATCTGCATTTATTGCATGTAAGTTTGCAGCTACTTATCGCGATAATACAACAGAACCAGAATTTCTTGTATATGATAGAAACTTAATATACGACTGGAAAAATCCTGAACGAAAAATTACTTTTAATGAAGCTGTAAAAGCAGCTTATCTGGGAAGAATTAATTTAAGTTCAAACGGATTTTATGCTACTCCGGGAGTTCATTTCAACAGAGAAAAAGGATATGGAAAACCATTTTATTATTTTGCTTATGGAATGGCTGTTTCTGAAATATTACTTGATACATTAACAGGTTATTCAAAAATATTAAGAACAGATATTTTGCACGATGTTGGCGAAAGTTTAAACATCGACATTGACAGAGGACAAGCAGAAGGTGCATTTATTCAGGGAGTTGGATGGTGTACTACCGAAGAGTTAAAATACGACTCTAAGGGTAATTTATTAAATCATTCACCAGATACTTACAAGATTCCGGGAGTAAATGATATACCCGAAATATTTAACGTAGAACTTTTAAAAGGTTATCCTCAACCCGGAACAATTCATAGAAGCAAAGCAGTTGGCGAGCCACCATTTATGTTATCATTATCGGTTTGGCTTGCAATAAAAGATGCTATTTCTTCAATTACAAATCATCAAATAGAACCTGATTTTCAGATACCGGCTACAAATGAGAATATTTTATTGGCTATTGATAAATTGAAAAAATAACCTTCAATTTTTCAAACTGAAGTAGATGTTAAGCATTATCAAGATTCTATTTAGCTAAATCAAAATCAAACATTTATAAAATTTTAAGCAATGAAAATACCAATCTATATCGTTGATGCATTTGCCGATAAACTTTTTACAGGAAATCCTGCGGCTGTTTGTCCTTTAGAAAATTGGTTGAGCGATATTACGCTTCAAAATATTGCATCAGAAAATAATCTGGCAGAAACAGCTTTTTTTATAAAATCTGAAAACAACAACTATCACATTCGTTGGTTCACACCAAAAGCCGAAGTTGATTTATGCGGACACGCAACCCTTGCAACAGCTTTTGTGTTATTTGAATTGCTAAATTATAATAAAGAGATTATTTCGTTTCAATCGAGAAGCGGGATTCTAACCGTTGAAAAGTTAAAAAACTGGTTTACACTTAATTTTCCAACCGATAAAATTGAAAAAATTGAAATCACTAATGAATTAATTCAATGCTTTAACAAAAAACCCATTGAAATATATAAAGGATTGGCTGATTTTATGTTCGTATTTTCAAATCAAAAAGAGATTGAAAAAATGAACCCCAACTTAGACCATATTGCTAAATTCAAAAATAGAGGGATTATAATAACTTCAAAAGGAAATGAAACTGATTTTGTTTCACGTTATTTTGCTCCAGCTTACGGAATAAATGAAGACCCTGTAACTGGTTCTGCTCATACAACCTTAACTCCTTATTGGAGCAAACAACTGAATAAAAAAGAATTAACTGCAAAACAACTTTCCGAAAGAGGTGGATTTTTGAAATGCAAACTTCTTAACGATAGAGTTGAAATAAGCGGACATGCAACACTATATTTAAAGGGTGAAATTTCTGTTTAGAAAATTATGCTTTATTTTAGCAAATATTTTTAAAACAAATTCAAATTCCAGATTATGGAAAAATACAGTTTCAAAAACGATTATAGCGAAGGTGCTCACCCAAATATAATTGATGCTCTTAGTCGAACCAATCTAGTTCAGAACAATGGCTACAGCGAGGATATTTATTGTAATGAAGCAATACAAATAATTCGCAAAAAAATAAAAAATCCCGAAGCTGATATTCACTTTGTATCTGGTGGAACTCAGGCAAATATGATTGTAATTTCGTCGATACTGAAACCTTACGAATCGGTTATTGCTGCAAGTACAGCACATATTGTTGTTCACGAAACTGGTGCAATTGAAGCCACAGGTCATAAAATAAACCTAATCGAAACTTATAACGGAAAATTAAAACCCGAAGATGTAAAAGCTGTAATTGATTATCATACAGACGAACACATGGTAAAACCAAAACTTATTTTCATTTCAAACTCAACAGAAGTTGGTAGTATTTATAGTAAAAAAGAAATGACCGAATTATCTTCATTTTGTAAAAAAGCGGGATTGTTTCTTTATCTTGATGGAGCTCGTTTGGGTTCGGCTCTAAGCTCAGAATATAATGATTTAACAATTTCGGAATTATCATCGCTTGTTGACATTTTCTATATTGGCGGAACAAAAAATGGTACTTTGCTTGGCGAGGAAATTGT